>CAIWGR010000489.1 GCA_903912275.1 uncultured delta proteobacterium | reverse complement strand
TTTGATGACATTGGAAACGTTGGCCATTGATTATGCGGCAGGGGAGTAGAGGGCGTCTTCGAGCTCGTGCAGCGCCTTGAGGTAGGCCTCACGGCCGCCGAAGACGTTGACGATTTCCACAGGTGTGCCGAATTGGCTGATCGGGTCGACCTTAAGAATGTCCATCGACTCGACACTTCCGATGCCGTCGTCGGCATACTTGGCCAAAAGGGCGTCTAGGACTGCCCGGGCCTTGTCGCCGTAGCGGGCGAAGACGTGGCGCTTCTTAACCTTTTCGGCCCGTTCCTTGCGGGTGAGGGGCGGCTGGTCGTAGGCGATGTGGCAGATCAGGTCGAAAGGGTCGTAGTCAGCGCCCACCTGGCCGGCAAGCTCCTCGAAGAACACGCCCTTCAGGCCAAGCTCCTCGACGATGACCTGCTTCTTGTCGGCGTCCTTCCAGGCGGCCAGAAATGCATCCAGGGATGAGTAGGTGCCTAGGACCGTCTTGCGTGAGTAGTCCTTGAGCGACTCCGTGATCAGCTTGCCGTTGGCGTCCAGGTATTGGACTCGCTCGGTGGCGACACGGACCTCGACGTCGCCGACGTAATACTTCTTAGGCCTATCCTCTTCCGGCCCCCACGGGTCGTCTTCAGGCGGGTTGTCTCCGGGTTCGTCAGGTGGCTGGACCGGTTCTTCCGGCTTCGGGTCGTAGATCTGTACCGGGTCGCCGTCGAACTCAGGATCTGCGAAGAGGGCGGTGGCCTGCCGGAAGTCGATGATCGTGAAGTAGAACTTGCCGTGGTCAGCATTAATGCGGGTGCCTCGGCCGATGATCTGCTTGAACTCGGTCATCGATTTGATGCTTCGGTCCAGGACGATGAGATGGCAGGTCTGGGCGTCGACGCCTGTCGTCATCAGCTTCGATGTCGTGCAGATAACCGGGTAGGCCATCTCGGGGTCGATGAAGTTGTCGAGCTGTGCCTTGCCCTCGTCGTTGTCTCCGGTGATGCGCATGACGTACTTCGAGTTGGCGGAGGCCAGGTCAGGGTTGGTGTTGACCATCGCCTGGCGCATGCGCTCGGCGTGATCGATGTCTTCGCAGAAGATGATCGTCTTCGCCATGCGGTTGTTCGCCTTCAGGAACTCCGTGATCCTGGCGGCCACGGCGGCCGTACGGCGCTCCAGCACCAGGTTACGGTCGAAGTCCTTTGAGTTGTATTCACGGTCCTCGATGAGATGACCATGGTTGTCTGTCTTGCCGGCCTCGGGACGCCAGCCGTCGAGGTCCTTGTCTAGGCCGACTCGGATCACCTTGTAAGGGGCGAGGAAGCCGTCGCTGATGCCTTGGCGTAGCGAGTAGGTGTAGACCGGTTCGCCGAAGTATTCGATGTTTGAGACCTCCTTGGTCTCCTTGGGGGTGGCGGTGAGTCCAATCTGGGTCGCTGAGCCGAAGTATTCGAGAATCTGGCGCCAGTTGGCGTCTTCAGCTGCGCTGCCACGGTGACACTCATCGATGACGATCAGGTCGAAGAAGTCGGGGGAGAACTGCTTATAGATATTGGACTCCTCTTCGACGCCGGTGACCGCCTGGTAAAGGCTGAGGTAGATCTCGAAGGACTTATCGGCGTGGCGGTTCGTGATCTTGGTCATCGCCGCACCGAACGGCTTGAAGTCGTTGGTCTTGGTCTGGTCCGCCAGGATGTTGCGGTCGACCAGGAAGAGGATGCGCTTCTTCGCTCCTGACTTCCATAGGCGCCAGATGATCTGGAAGGCCGTGAAGGTCTTGCCCGTGCCGGTTGCCAT
>CAIWGR010000488.1 GCA_903912275.1 uncultured delta proteobacterium | reverse complement strand
CTGCGCGTGCTCGTCGTGGCAGCCACCGCGTGACAGGGCGCCTGCGCAGACGCTAAGGCGGCCTCGCTCCGAACACGGTATCGTTATGGCTGCACCCTCTCCTGTTGCCCAACCCGAGGCGGTCGCCGCCTACCTCGACGCTGCCGCTGAGCCTGCGCGGTCGCGGCTGCGCGCGCTCGCCGAGGTGGTGCGAGAAGAGGCGCCCGAGGCCGTGGAGCGAATGGCTTACGGCCTGGCCACATGGCATAAGGGCGAGAACCTCGTCCACCTGGGTGCCTTCAAGGAGCATGTGGGCATCTACCCCGGCGCAGCGGCGATCGTTGCTTTCGAGGCAGATCTCACCGCCTTCAAGACCTCGAAGGGGGCGATTCAGGTGGCGCACAACATGCCATTGCCCGAGGACCTGCTCCGCCGCATTGTCCGCTGGCGGATGGAGCAGGTGGCGGGCGGCGCGAAGCGGGCGGAGAGGTAGAAACGCCGCCCCGCCCTCACCTCCGCCGCGTGAACTCCGTGGGGAGCTGCTTGCCGCGCGTGGCGAGCGTGCGGAGCACCTGCAGGTCGAAGAGGCGCTGGATGGCGTCGCCCACCGCGGGGCTCTCGAGGAGGGTGAAGGCCCGTGCAATGGCCTCGCCCGTGCCGAGCCCGCCGTGCACATGTTCGTGGCGGAGGTGGTAGCGGGTGGGGCCCGCGTCGGGTGGGAGCACGGCCTCGGCGCGGGCCAGCACCTCTTCGCGACGGGCGCAGCGGCGGGCCTGGGCCCAGGTGCCGTCGGGGACGGCCAGCGTGATGGGGCGTGGGTCGGCGGCGATGATTTCGGGTGTGAGCACCCGCGCATCTTCGCGCGGGAAGAGCAGGAGCAGCCGGCGCTCCGGGTCGTTGAGCGATGAGAGGTCGGCGGGCGCATCTTCGGTACCACGGACGAAGCTCACCGCGTTCCGCAGCGCGAGCAGGCCGATGCGGCCCGTGTTGGTGGGCTTGTCGACCTCGCGGTGGTGCAGGATGAGCGCGAGGCGGGTGCGGGTCTCCATGGGCACGATCTCCGCACAGAGGCAGTGCTCCTCGTGCATGCGGCAGCGTGGGCAACGCTCGGCTTGGCTGATTCGATTGCTCATGAGGCGCATCTCCCGCAGGGGCGCGCTGCCTTGGCACGCGGCCAAGCACGAGGCAACTTTGTGGTTGGGGTGAGGCGAGCCCTAGGCGCCCTTCTCAGCGACGGCGCACTCTGAACCGCGGGATCCCTGTTTCGGCGCCCCTACTCCTCCGCGCCCATCGTCACATCGACCCATACGAGGTGGTGGTCGGAGACGCCCGCGAGCTCCGCCGAGGGAGCGCCCGGCGCAGGCCAGAAGACACCGGAGCCGCGGAGCGTGAGGTTGGCGGAGGGCAATGCGTAATCGATGCGGAGGTTGCCCACTGCGCCGTCGCTGAAGTCTGCGGTGTCTTGCCGCGGGTCGCCACGATGCGTCGCGTTCGCGCGTCCGTCCGCGCCCGCAGCAAAGGCGCCGCCGTCGCTCTCCGGTCGCGGGTCCTGCAGGCGCGGATGCGCAAGCAACGAGACGATTGCCTCGCGGCGGCTGTCGCCGTCGGCAGGGTCGCTGTTGAGGTCGCCGAGGATGACGAAGGGGGCGTCGGGGGCGAGGCCGCCACGGAGGTCGTTGTCGTCGCGGAGCCAGCCCGCGGCCTCATCTCCGCCGGTGAGGTAGTCCGACCAGAAGCGAATCTCGTCATGGTTTCGGCGGCCGTTCCGGTCTTCCGTGCCGTCAAAACTGGGTGGAGTGGGATGGCTGACCAGCAGATGCAGCGCTCGCCCGTTCACCTCTATGGGGATGTCGGCATGGTTCTTCGACGAGAGGCGCATCAGTGCCACCGCTTCGGCGCCATACCAGTCGACCGGCTGCAGGTTCTGGGGAAGTTCCGCCCAGCGCAGGGTCTGGAAGGTTCGAACCTTGCCGAGCGAGATCGGATACCGGGAGAAGACCACCATGCCATACTGCCCGGGGAAGAGCCCGTAGCCCAGGGCATCGTTGCCGTAGTCAGGCGAGCCCGGGTTCAGGTCGATGACCCCGTCTCGGTTGAGGTCGATGCCGGAGTGGATGCCGGTGTTGGTCGACGGCACATACCGGTAGCCGAATGCGAGCGGCTCGGCGCCGTTCTGCGACACCGCGAGGTAGTCCTCGGCGAAGGTCCGTGCGGCGAGGCCCTCAGCATCCCAGTCGAACTCGTTGAGGAGGACGATGTCGGGTCGGACGCGCTGGAGGGTCTCTGCGACGGCGCGCGCCTGGGTATCGTTGCCGCCCGCCAGGTCTCGTGCGAGTTGGCCCGCGCTGCCGCGAAACAGAGAGGTGTTGAAGGTGGCAACCCGCAGCGCGACCGGAGGAGAGGGCGCGTCTGCGGCGGTATCGAGGTCAGACTGCGCAGCGGCATCACTGCCCTCTGCGGCCTCGGTGTCTGCGGGGAGAGCAGCCCGTGAGGCGGCCCGCGGCTCGGAGCAGGCCGAGCAGCATGCGAGTGCGACGAGCGCCTGAATCAGAGGGGACATCTGTAACCTGAGGCGGCCGCGTGGCTGCGTGTGGACCATCACCGCCGAGGAGTCTCAGCCGGTGCCGAGGCGGCCTTAGTGCATGCGCGGGGGAAGCGGTATGGGGCGGCGGGAGCGTTCGGCGCCGGGCGCCGGGCGCCTACGTTTCAGCGCCGACGGGGTGCGGGGCCGGCGGTCGTACCATTGGTCAAAAAGAGGGCGAGGACCTTGCTGCCGAGCCGATCGATGGAGGCCTCGTCGAGCGGCCCGAAGAGACCACGGAGCGCCAGCTCGGCAAAGCCGTGAACGAGGGACCAGGCGGCGGCGCTTGCTGCCTCCCGCTCGTTGCTTGGGATGAGGCCGGCGGCGGCGCAGCCATCCAGCGCCTCTAGGAGCAGACTCCAGGCCGACGGCTCTGGGTCCGGCATGGAGCAGTCCATCCAGGCGGAGCGGAAGAGGTTGGGCGACTGGAGGGAAAAGCGGATGTAGCCGCGCCCCACCGCGGAGAGCTGCTCTTTGGCGCGCGCTGCTTCGGTTCGGCGTCGCGGACGCGCATCGAGCTCCGCCTGCATGGCGTCGCGAAGCTGCGCTCGAGCGCGGAGGGCGACCTCGCCGCGGAGATGGTTGAGGTCCTCGAAGTGACGGTAG
>CAIWGR010000487.1 GCA_903912275.1 uncultured delta proteobacterium | reverse complement strand
CGTCGGCCAGGTGCAGCGCGTCCTGCAAAACCTCTTGGCCGAGGGCATCTCCATCCGCAACCTCGCGGGCATCCTCGAGAAAATCAGCGACCATGCGGGCATCACCAAGAACCCGGACGAGCTGTCCGAGCACGCCCGCCGCGCCCTGGGAGCGCAGATCGTGAAGCCGTTCCAGTCGGAGAACGGCGCGTTGCGCGCCATCACGCTCGACCCAAAGCTCGAACAGCAGATCGCCCAGGGCGTGCGACAGTCGCCCACGGAGATCGCCTTGCTGCTGGATCCGCGCCTTGCCCGGCACATCGTCGAGACGCTTTCCAAACACGTCCAGCAGTTGCTCGCCGCCGGGCATCCGCCGCTCGTGTTGTGCTCGCCACAGATCCGGCTGGCCTTCCGGCGCTTCTTTGAAACCACCTTCGGCGACCTGACGGTGCTCTCGTATGCCGAGGTGCCGGCGCGCGTGGAGGTCAAGAGCGCGGCCACCGTGCCATGCTTGGAAGGCTGATAGCGGATGCCGCTACAGACCTTCATCGCCGAGTCCGCCGCCGATGCCGTGGCGCAGATCCGCGCCCAGCTCGGTCCCGACGCGGTGGTGCTGAACGTGCGCCGCCTTCCCGCCTCAGGCATCTCCCGCCTCTGGCAGAAGTCGCGTATCGAGGTGCAGGCGCACCTGCCCGATGCCCCCACGCCCGCCAGCCCGGACCCGCTAGCGGAACTGCGGGAGCAACTCGCGGCGATCCGCCGGCAAGTCGAGCAGAGCACTCCCGCAGCGGCGCAGCGTGACGCTGGCCCCGTGGCTCAGGTTTCTAGCCCTGCTGTATCGCAGTTCTCCCAGCCTGCGAGGCACCGGACTTCCCAGCCAGCCCGCTTGTCCCAAGAAGGTGCCGGTTTGGAAACCGGCGACACAGCAGCAGACTTGGAAGTCTGCGCCACACGCGGTTGGCGGGTGGGAACGTTTCTGGAGAGCAGCGGTTTCCTCCCGCTCCACGCCCAACGCGTTGTCGAGGAACTCCGCGCCGAGCACGGCGATGTCCCGCCGACCTCGCTCGCGAAGGAACTGGATCTGGCGCGCGGTGTCCTGCTCCGGCTCTGGTCCGCCCGCCCCCGGCCCGCCGGGCCGGGGGATGTCCACGTCTTCATCGGTCCGCCGGGCTCGGGCAAGACCACGGCGTTGTGCAAGTGGCTTGCGCAAACTGTCTTGGGCGAGGGCCGAACCGCCGAGGTCTGGCGGCTCGATGGGCGCACGGCGAACACCGCCGAGTCGCTCAGTGTCTACGGCGAGATCCTCGGCGTGCCGGTCGAGCGCTTCGCCCCGGCGGCGCGCGGACGCGGCGCGGAGCTGCTGTTCATCGACCTGCCCGGCGTGGACTGGACCCACGCCGCCGAGGTGGAGGACCTGGGTCGGCAGCTCCGCGAGCTGCCGGAGGCGCGCACGCACCTGGTGTTGAACGCTGCCTACGAGACGCCGCTGCTGCTCGCGCAGGCCCGCGCGTTTGCCTCGCTCCCCATCGCCGGCCTGGTGCTGACCCACCTCGATGAGGAAGCCCGCTGGGGAAAACTGTGGAACTTGGTGCTCGGTACAAATTACCTTGTTGGGTTTCTGAGCGCCGGGCAAAATGTTCCTGGAGTGTTCACCCCGGCGACCGCTGAGCTGCTCCTCGCGCGGCAATTACCCAGCAAATGAAAGCTTTTCTGCCATTCAAGGGCGGTTCGCAACGGTTGGCAAAGCCCCTGCTAATCACTCGCTCAAACGTGAGTCGAACATGAAGAAACTGATGATACTCGGTGCCCTCCTCGGCTTCCTCGTCAGCACCGCCTCCGGGCGCGCGCAGGGGAGCGAGTGGGCCACGGTGTTTTGGCGCGGGAGCGTGGTCGCGCTCGGCACCGGGCTGCTGTTCCGGTGGTGGGGGCGTCTCTGGCTTCTGAGCATCCAGAAAGTGGCCTCCGACCGCATCGCCGCCAACACCGCTGCCGCTCCGGACCCTTTCGTTTTCCTCCTCAAAAAGTAACCGCTTATGGACTCCACCCTTGAACTCGAACCCGTCGCCGTCGCGCCGCCGTATCCGTCGCAGGCGCTCGCCCGCCGATACGGTCAGGTCGTCCACGGCAGTGCCACCGAGAACGAACTGGTGGAGGAGCATCTGCCCCTCGTGAAGACCATCGTGGGCCGGTTGGCGATGTCGCTGCCTTCCCATGTGGACATCGACGACCTCTACAGCTCGGGTCTCGTCGGGCTGCTCAACGCCGTGCGGAACTACGACCCACAGGGCGGCAGCTCGTTCGGGTCCTACGCGCAGGTGCGCATCCGGGGCTCGATCTTCGACGAGTTGCGCCGGCTCGACTGGGTGCCGCGCTCGGTCCACACCAAGGCGCGCAAGGTCCAGTTCGTCATCCAGCGGCTCGAACAAGAGCACGGCCGGGCTGCGACCCTCCTCGAGGTCGCCAGCGCCATGGACATGAGGCTGGAGGAATACGAGGAGCTGCTCGACGAGATCAAACCCGCGACCTTCGTGTGCCTGGATGCGTCGCAGAGCCTTGATGGCGATGACGACAACAGTCGTCACGAAAGCATCTCCGATGAGTCGCAGCCGGACCCGGTGGATGTGGTGATGCGCCGCGAGCTGGCGCAGGTGATCGCCGGGCGGCTGGAACAGTTGCCGGAGGTGCAGCGCAAGGTGCTCGCGCTCTACTATTTTGAGGACCTGCGGCTGCGCGAGATCGCCGAGGTGTTCGGCGTCACCGAGTCGCGCATCTGTCAGATCCACGCGCAGGCCATCCTCGCCATCAAGGCCTACCTGCGGAAGCACGAGGCGAGTGGCGAGTAGTCCGGACGGCGCTCAAAAGTCGGACGGATTTCTCTTACCGGGTTGATCACATGATTGTCATCATAGGTTGTATCGTCGTTATCGCCTCCGTCATCGGCGGTTTCATGTGGGAGGACGGGAAACTCCTGGCGCTGTGGCACCCCTCGGAGCTCCTCGTGATCGGCGGTTCGGCGTTGGGGGCGACGATCATCATGTCACCCAAGAAGGTGTTGATCGACTTGGTGGCCCAGCTCCTCGGCACGCTCAAAGGCTCGCCCTACACCAAGGCGGCCTACGAGGAGCTGTTCAAGGCGCTTTACGAGCTGTTCATGTTGGGGCGGCGCAACGGGATGATCGCCCTGGAGGAGCATGTGTTGAATCCCTCGACCAGCAGCATCTTCACGAAATACCCCGGCCTCTCTGGCGATCACCACGCGATGGAACTGCTCTGCGGCGGCCTGCGGCCCATCATCGACGGCAAGGTGAAGCCCGACCAGTTGAAGCTCCTGCTGGATATCGAACTGGATTGCATGGAGGAGGAACACCACCAACCCGTCGACGTGCTGTCAAAAATGGGCGACGCGATGCCGGGCTTTGGTATCGTCGCCGCCGTGCTGGGCATCGTCCTCACGATGGGGTCGATCGCCGGCCCCATCGACGTGATCGGCGAAAAAGTCGCCGCCGCGCTGGTCGGCACGTTCCTGGGCATCCTGATTTCCTACGGATTCATCAACCCGCTGACGGTCAACATGACCTTCGTCGGCGCTGCGAAGTTGGCCTACTACCGCTGCATCGCCAACTCGGTCATCGGCTTCGCCAATGGCATGGCCCCCATCATGGCGGTGGAGGTGGCGCGGCGCGGTCTGTCCAGCGAACTGAAGCCGACCGCTGATGATCTGGAGAACATGTTGAAGTCCGCTGTCAGCGGCAAGTGAGCGAAACTCAACCCGAAGCACTCTTGAAACCCCACCCGTCATGAAGAAGAAACGGCACGGACATCACGGCGGCGCGTGGAAGGTGGCCTACGCCGATTTCGTGACGGCGATGATGGCTTTGTTCATGGTGCTTTGGCTGACGTCGCATGACGAGAAAATCAAGGAGGCCATCCAGCGCTCGTTTCTCCACCCCTTCGCCGCGGTGACCAAGGACTCCGGGGGCATCATCACGAACATGGACACGCAGATGATGAAGTCGAGCAGGGGCAACTTCGATGCCGCGTCCGCTGTCGAGCTCAAAGTGCTCCGCCAGCTCGCCGACGACCTGATCAAGATGCTGCAAAGCAACCCCGAGACGCCCGAGACCAACCCGGTGAAGCTGGATATGACGCCCGAGGGCATGCGCATCATCGTTTTCGACCGCGCGCAGCGGCCGGTCTTCGAGTCCGACTCCGCCGCGTTCACGCCCTACGGCGGTTGGGTTTTCTCCACACTGGCCTGGGAACTTTCGCGCTACACCAACGCTTTCAGGATCGAGCTGGAGGGCCACACCGAGCAAGGCCTCGCCCCGGAGAACGAGCAACGCACCGGTTGGGAGCTTTCCACTGACCGCGCCCATTCCGCACGCCGCAAGCTGCTGGAGAACCAGGTCGCGCCCTCGCTGATCCGCAAGGTGGCCGGCTACGCGGACACCCTGCCGCTCCCGGACATCAGCCCGG
>CAIWGR010000486.1 GCA_903912275.1 uncultured delta proteobacterium | reverse complement strand
TGAACCAGATGCAGGCCTCAAAAGCAAGAAATCTGGCCCCCGTGTGCCCGTCTACCAGCTCACGGTGTAGCTTCCCTGCGCCAGCGGTGACCGACCAACCACGGCCACGTAGTAGGTCCCCGCTGTCGAGATCCGGATGTCTAGCGGCTGGGTGGTTGCCCCCACCGTGCCGGAAATCGTCACCCCGTCCCAGCCATCGCGCAGCAGGTAGACGGCGAGGTCGGGGCTTGAGACGGTCGCACTCGCGGTCAGCTGGGCCCCGTCAGCCAACGGCCCGATCCGCATGATATCCACATCACCTGCGCAGAGCTGCCCCGCCTTCGGCGTCCCCTGACGGAGCGCTGTTGCGGTTGCGATGCTGCTATCGCCCGCACCGGTCTCGTCGTCTGTACAGGCAGGAAGCGGAAGTCCGATAATCGCGAGCGCCGTCTTGTCTGCCGCGCCCAGACTTGCCGTGGTTCGAAGCCCAAACAGCGCCGCCCCGCCCGTCGCCCGCTGGCGCACCCAGGCCTGCCTGAGCCATGGCTTGCCTGACGCTGTGGTCATGACGAATCCAGCCCCGCGAACCGCGTCGGGCCAGGCCTCCAGAACCGCATCCTGCGAAACACCCGTGCCGCTCACCGCCCAGACCACCTGGTTGCCGTCCGCCGTCGCCTGCCAGTAGTCGTTGCTCCCGCAGAGACGGTTCGCCGCTGCAAAAGGGAGGCTGCCGAGCAGCGCCGGTGCCGCCGGGCCGTTGTTCGGCTCAAAGATGTCGCCCGTGCAGGCCGACGTTGTCTGTTCGGAGATGGCCACCGTCATCTGCGCGTTCGGGGTCCCCGTTACCTTGACGGCGTTCTTGCTCGAGCTCTTCCGGAAGGCGGCACCGTTCGGAAAGGCAAAGGCCGTGCCGTCGGCCGCGCCTGCCGTAGACGCGGTGAAGGTGCTCCCCGTCAGCGTCCCAATCGTCAGCGACACGCTCGCGCTCCCCGACGAGAGCGCAACAATCGTCGCTGCGCCCGTGGGCAGCGAGAGCACCGTTCCGGCCGCACAGGCACGGAAGGAGTAGCCACCGGGCGATGCGTTCAGCACCACGCCGCAGCCGTTGCAGGTCGCTTCGGGCCCGCCAGTGCAGTCGTTGTCCACGCCGTCACACTGCTCGGTGCGAACGGTCGGGCTCGAAGCGCTGTCGTAGGGCCGGCAGTCTATCGCGGTTGCGCACGCCGGCCCGGCGCCGTCGCGGTCTGGGTCGAAGCAGGTTGGCGCGGCCACGCAGCTGCCGGCTGCACAGGCCTCGCCACCCGGGCAGGCCGTCGCCGTCGACCAGCGCAGGCAGCCTGTCGCATCGGGGAGACACTGCCGCACGCTGCTGCCCACACACTCCGTCGCGTCGAGAGAACAGTCATCTACACAGCCACCGCAAACCTGGTTCTCGTCTACGAAGAGGTTGCAGTCGTTGTCTTGGCCATCGCAGACCTCCGTTGCGCCGGGAAAGTTGCTGGCGTTGGTGTCGTCGCAGTCCCGCTGCGCACCGCAGCGCGGCGAAAAGGTGTCGTTGTCTTCGTCGGGGCAGGAGGCGTTGCAGGCGCCCGTCCCGCTATCGCAGCTCTCGCCCGTCGCGCAGGCTGCGGCAGCTCCCCAGTTCCCGCAATTCCGCGCGTCCACCGCGCACTGCACCACCCTGTCGCCCTCGCAACGGCTCTGGCCGGCGACGCAGTCGGGGTTGCAGGGCAGGCAGGCAAGGACGTTGTCGACCCCGCCGTCGCAGTCGTTATCGATGCTGTCTCCGCACTCCTCGGTGGCGCCCGGGTTGATGTTCGGGTCGGCATCGTTGCAGTCAGCTCCCGCCGCGCAGCCCTCTCCGAACTCGTCTCCGTCGCGATCGCGACAGCCCGAGCTATCGGCCGTGCCGGTGTCGGTCGCTCCGTCGTCGGCCGTCACGGGCGAGGTGCCGAGCTGATCGCAGGCTTGAAGCAGACCCCCGAGCAGGAGTAGGGCAGGCAGGCTGCCTCGCAGCATCGAACCGAAATTCTCAAGACAGGAACGCATCATGGCTTTGCTCGAAGTGCTGACGAACGACATGAAAGAGGCGATGAAGGCGCGGGCCGCAGAGCGCCTCAACACCATCCGTCTCCTTATCTCCGATCTCAAGACCGAACGCATCAACAAGATGCGCGACCTCACCGCCGAAGATGAACTCGACTTCCTCTCCCGCCAGGCCAAGCGCCGCCGCGAGAGCATCGAGTCGTTCGCCGCCAACGACCGCCCCGAACTGGCCGACATCGAGCGCGCCGAACTCGCGGTCATCGAGACCTACCTCCCCAAGCAGCTCTCCGTCGACGAGGCGCGTGAGGTCATCACGGCGACCATCGCCGAGCTCGGCGTCACCTCCAAGAAGGAGGTCAACAAGCTCATGGCCCCGCTCATGGCCAAGCTCAAGGGCCGCTTCCCCGGCAAGGATGTGAAGCCCCTCGTCGAGTCGCTTCTGCCCGAATAGCCCGAACCGTCGGAGCCCCCTCCGCTACCGCGTGAAGGTCCGCGGTGAGCCCTGCAACTCGTAGGGCAGGCCGCCGCAGCTCGTCGCATCGATGGCGTAGGTGCGAATCGTGTGGGTTCCGGCCCCGAGCGCTGCAAGCACCGCAGGGTCGTGGTCGAAGGCGTAACCGTGGAGCGCTGTTCCGCCACAGACGCCTGCGGTGACCAGGTCGGTCCGGCTCTGGTCGGCGGTCACCGTCCGGTAGATCGGCGTGCCGCCGCCGTTGGCGTAGTAGGCGACCAGAATCTGCAGCGTGCTGCTCCAGCTGTCGGGGTCGCAGCTCCAGCCGCCGAACCCTACCGAGGTGGTGTTGTCGAGGTAGCCGCGCGGGATGGTTGGCGTCGTCGACACCGTGACCGAGTCGACCGAGTAGCCCTCGCCCGTAAAGCTGCCGTCGCTGTTGAAGTTGAAACCGAACCGCATGGTCGAGGTGAGGCAGGAGGCAGGCAGGTTGTAGGTCAGCGACTCGCTCGTATGGGTCGCAGTGAAGGAGCTTGCACCCGACGTCGAGGTGAGCGTCGTCCATGTGCCCGATACCGGCCGGCACTCGGTCGTCAGGAAGTCGTAGCCATCCTCCGCAAACCCGGAGAGTGTGAGGGTCACCTTCACGGGGCAGCTACCGCAGAGGCTCGCATTCACATCGGTCCCCCAGCGGGCGCGGGCGTTGGCAACATTGTCGCCGTAGTCCCCGGAGGCCGGGTAGGAGAGCGACCAGGAGCCGTTGCTCGCATACCGGGCACGCCGCCCCCAGTTCGCGTCGAGCGCCCAGCCGTCGGTGTTCGTCTCAAAGCTCCAGAAGGGGGCGCCCGGTACGGCCGCAAAGCCGCTGCCGCAGGAGCTGCAGGAGGCGATTCCGCCCGTGATGGAGCAGCTGCCGCCACAGTCGGTCGCAATCTCGGAATAGCTGCAACCGCCCACACCACAGCCACCCACCGGAGCGTAGTTGACGGCCCGGTTCGCGTCGCAGCGAGCCGGCGGCGGCGTGTCGCAACGGTCGCAGTAGGCGGAGGTACCATCGACCGTGCACGATGCGTCACCGCCGCACACCTCGAGGTCGCTCCAGCCGCCCGTCTGCGGAGCACAGTTTCCACCTGTGCAGAGCGGTGTCGTCACCTGCTGCTGCGCACGCGCGCCACAGCCCGCGCCATCGCAACGGAAGGCCGTGGTCGATGCTCCGCAGGCCGTCCCGTCGGCAGCATCACGGGGCGAACAGAGCCCCGTCCCGTCACAGCTGTCCGCGGCGGTGCATGCCGTGGTCGTGGACGAGCCACAGGCTGTCCCGGCCGTCGCGAAGGCATCGTTCGGGCAGTTCCCCGCGCCATCGCACCGCTCCGTTGAATCGCAGCTACTGACGGCATCGCGACAGACCACGGTCGACGGCTTCGGTCGGCTGTTGCAACTCCCCACACCGTCGCAGCTGTCGGCATCATCGCAGACGCCAGACAGGTTGCTGCCACAGCTTGCGCCCTCTGCCGTGAAGTTCGGCGAGCACTCCCCGTTCGCATCGCAGAGGTCGCCTCCATCACAAGGCCCCGTTGCCAGTGCCCCGCAGCCGGAGCCAACGACCCGGTGGTT
>CAIWGR010000485.1 GCA_903912275.1 uncultured delta proteobacterium | reverse complement strand
GCCAATCTCGATGAGCCCAGTGTCGTGCACGCCGATGATGTCACCCGCCCACGCGTCCTCCACGATCTCCCGCTCGCGGGCCATGAAGGTGATGGGGTTCGCGATCTTCATCTCTCGGCCGAGCCGCACATTCCACAGCTTGTCGCCGCGCTGGAAATGGCCCGAGCAGACCCGAAAGAATGCGATGCGATCGCGATGGTTCGGGTCCATGTTCGCCTGAATCTTAAAGATGAATCCTGTCACCTTCTCCTCAGCGGGCTGCACCACCCGCTCCTTACAGGCGCGGGGCTTCGGCGGCGGCGTGATCGAGACAAACGTACGGAGCATCTCCTCCACACCGAAGCCGCTCAGCGCGCTCCCGAAGAACACCGGCGTCTGCTCTCCGCGCAGGAAGGCCGCCTCGTCAAACTCTGCCCCAGCTCCCTCGAGCAGATCCAACTCCTCCCGCAGCCGATCCGCGGCGATCTTGCCGATGATGCTATCGAGACGCGGGTCGGTTGCGCCCTGAATCTCAACATAGTCACCCTTCCCTCCATCAGCCGAGCCATCGAACAGCCAGACTGACTTCGAGCGAAGGTCATAGACCCCGCGGAAGCTGCTGCCCGAACCAATGGGCCACGTGAGCGGGATGGCGTGAAGCTTCAACACCTTCTCCAGGTTATCCAACAGATCGAACGGCTCCAGACCATCGCGATCCATCTTGTTCATGAAGGTCACGATGGGGGTGTTCCGCATACGACAGACGTTCATCAACTTGATGGTCTGCGCCTCCACGCCCTTACCGCTATCAATCATCATCAGCGCAGCGTCTACCGCCGTGAGCGTCCGATAGGTGTCTTCGCTGAAGTCGTTGTGACCCGGCGTGTCGAGCAGGTTGATGTCGTAGCCCTCGAAGGGAAACCGCATCACCGCGGTCGTTACCGAGATACCTCGCTGCTTCTCAATCTCCATCCAGTCCGAAGTCGCATACTTACCGGACTTCCTCGCTTTGACCGTGCCTGCCATCTGGATAGCGCCGCCCAGCAGCAGCAACTTCTCGGTCATCGTGGTCTTTCCGGCGTCCGGATGGCTGATGATACCAAAGGTCCGACGGAGCGCGATCGCATCCACCAACGCAACACTGCCCGCTTCCATCACACACCTCACCAGAGAGGCGGCGCAGATAGCCCCGAGTCATAGAACCCGCAAGCGGCACGCGAGCCGAGCGACAGAACCGCCCCGACGGCGACGACCCCGCCGCAGAGACAACAGCCTCGGTCTCTACCGATGGGTAGGCCACACCGCGGATGAACCAACACCGCGCACGAGTCTGCCAAGAACACCGCAGCAGCGACACCAGCCCCGTGCGCTGCAGCGACACGGACAGAGGACTGAGAAACAAGCGCAGGAGGCGGGCCGGCAGGCGGGTGGCAGTGGGCGGGCGCGCAGACAGCGCAGCGGATCTGGTAAGGAAGCCGAACGGGCTCCCGCGCCAACTCGGCACGGAACCAGACATCAATCTGAAAAAATGGCGGGAGTCTGAGCGGCGCCCGGCCCCAAGACCCCGCTCGAGGGCGGACTCAGCTAGCGGCAGTGCAGTGCCAAATCAGGCTGCCCCGCTCGAGGCCGGTCTTGTCGGCGGCCCAGAGCACGACCCGTGGCCCAGGGGCCTAGGCTGACCTCGCTCGAGGCCGGTCTCGGCCGACCGCGGCGCGCACGTGGGTAGGGAGCAGGCTGCTCGGCTCAGCTACCTGCGCGGTTGCGGGGCAGTGAGGGAGCGGGCGGGCACCGAGCAGACGCGGGGCGCAAAAACGCCTCAAGGCCGTTTCGGTGAAGAAACGACCCTGCGCCGCAACGGGCCAGTAACTGCCGCGACCGCTTGCAGCTGGTTCGCCGCGGAAAGATGGGCAGCGCGCACTTAACCGAGATACCCAACCGGCATCGACACCAGACAATGCGGTTCGACGTGTAAGCGGGGGTAGCGAGATGAAAAATCCGGGCGCAAAAACGCCTCAAGGCCGTTTCGGTGAAGAAACGACCTTGAGGTTTAAGGGTGCCGGCAGCGACCT
>CAIWGR010000484.1 GCA_903912275.1 uncultured delta proteobacterium | reverse complement strand
GACACCGAGGTCACCGACACCTCCGCAGACACCGAGGTCACCGACACCTCCGCAGACACCACGGTCGACGACACCACCGACACCTCCGCAGACACCACGGTCGACGACACCACGCCGCCTGCCCCCACCTGGGAGCTCCGCATCTTCTCGCCCATCGACGGCGACGCCTTCCGCGCAGGCGACCCCAACCTCCTCCTCGGTGAGCTCGTCTCCGACGGCCTCGACTTTGCCACCGTCGAGGTCTCCGTCGTCTCCAGCATCGACGGCCTCGTCGGCATCGTCACACCGGACGCCACCGGCCGCTTCGAACTCAGCCTCGCCGGCCTCACCGGCGGCCGCCACACCCTCACCGTGCGCGCCGTCGACGCCACCTCCACCGAGCAGACCGCCACCGTCGCCATCGCCGTCTGCCCCACCATCCCCACCCTCGACTTCAACGCCGACCTCAGCTCCTCCGACTGGCTCATCGTCGGCGACGCCTACCGCGAACCCGCCGGCTGGCTCGAACTCACCGGCCTCGCCGGCGGACAGCAGGGCGCCATCTTCTACCTCGGCAGCACCCTCTCCCGCGGCGACACCGAAATCTCCCTCCGCGTCTCCACCGGCCAGTGCCCGCTACCCGGCCCCTGCGACTCCACCGCCGACGGCGCCGACGGCTTCGCCATGAGCATCTTCGGCGTCACGGGCGTCGCCGAACTCGCCAACCTCCTCGCCGCAGCTCGTCCGGGCGAAGGCCTTGGCTACGCCGTTACGCCAACCGTGGTCGACGCCTTCCACATCGAGTTCGACACCTACCACAACGCCATCGACCCCACGCTCGGCAACCATGTCGCCATCACCCTCAACGGCGACCCCGAAAGCCACATCCTCTGGACCGAGACTCCCACCCTCGAGAACAACGCCTGGCACGACATCGTGCTCCGCATCGCCGGCATCCATGTCACCGTTCTGATGGACGGCCTCACGGTCATCGACGCAGACGCACCCGGCCTCGACTTCAAGGGCGGCTACATCGGCTTCACCGGCTCCACGGGTGGCTCGACCAACTACCACCGCATCGACGACCTCCAGATCGTCCAGGCCTGCACCTTCTGAGCCCATGACCGACGCACTCGATCTCCTCGTCGCCACCTTCCACGCCGGCACCAAGGCCCGCACCCCCGAGCTGCTCGGCGCCGTCGAAGCCTTCCTCACCGCGCTCGAGGCCGGCCAGCTCCGCGCCGCCGCCCCCGACGGCAACGGCAGCTGGCAGGTCAACGCCGCCGTCAAGCAGGCCATCCTCGTCTGCTTCCGGCTCGGCGACCTCGTCGAGAGCGGCGCCGCCGGCGGCCTCCACTTCATCGACAAGGACACCATGCCGATGCAGTCGGCCGGCTTCGCGGAGCGCGGCATCCGCATCGTGCCCGGCGGCTCCTCCATCCGGCGCGGCGCCTACCTCGGCCGCAGCGTCACCTGCATGCCGCCGATGTATGCAAATGTTGGCGCCTTCATCGACGACGGCACCATGGTCGACAGCCACGCCCTCGTCGGCAGCTGCGCCCAGATCGGCAAAGGCGTACACCTCTCCGCGGGCTGCCAGATAGGCGGCGTCCTCGAGCCCATCGGCAACCGCCCCGTCATCGTCGAAGATGGCGCACTCGTCGGCGGCAACACCGGCATCTACGAAGGCACCCTGGTCCGCCGCGGCGCCGTCATCGGTGCAGGCGTCGTCCTCACCGCCTCCACGCCGGTCTTCGACCTCGTCCACGACCGCATCCTCCGCTCCGGCGACGGCCAGCCGCTCGAGATCCCCGAGAACGCGGTCGTCGTCCCCGGCAGCCGTGCCATCGGCTCCAGCGACTTCGCGCGCGCCCACGGCCTGCAGATCCAGACCCCGCTCATCGTCAAATACCGCGACGCCTCCACCGACCTCCGCACCGCCCTCGAGGGCTCGCTCCGCTAGGCTCCGCATGACCGCGCTCACGCCCGAACAACTCATCGCCTTCCGCCGCGACCTCCACCGCCACCCGGAGCTCTCCCACCAGGAGTCCCGCACCGCCGCCAAGGTGGCAGAGGCGCTCCGCGCAGCCGGCCTCACCCCCGCCACCGGCATCGCCGGCCACGGCGTCGTCGCCACCCTCGAAGGCGACCATCCCGGCCCCACGCTCCTCTTCCGCGCCGACATGGACGCCCTCCCCATCACCGAGGAGAGCCGCCACGGCTACGAGAGCTGCAACCCGGGCGTCATGCACGCCTGCGGCCACGATGTGCACACCACCGTCGGCGTCGGCGTCGCCTCGCTCCTCGCCAGCCGCCGCGCCGACCTGCACGGCCGCATCAAGTTTGTCTTCCAGCCCGCCGAAGAGGCCGCGCCGCCGCCGGGACAGGTCATCGGCGCCGAGCTGATGGTCCGCGAAGGGGTGCTCGAATCGCCGGCCGTCGACGCCGCCTTCGCCCTCCATGTGATGCCCCTCCTCGAGGCCGGCAAAATCGGCTGCACCGGCGGCGCCGTCTGGGCCGGCAGCGACATCTTCGATATCCACCTCACCGGCAGCATGGCCCACGGCGCCTACCCGCACGAGGGCATCGACCCCATCGTCGCCGCCGCCGCCGTCATCCAGGCGCTCCAGTCGCTCGTGGCCCGCGAGACAGACGCCCGCGAAGCCGCCGTCGTCTCGGTCTGCCGCATCACCGCCGGCACCGCCTACAACATCATCCCAGACAGGGCCCACCTCCAGGGCACCATCCGCACCCTCTCCACCGCCGTGCGCGAACGGCTCCTCGCCCGCTTCAACGAGCTCGTGAAGTCGGTCGCCTCCGCCTACGGCTGCACCGCCGAGATCGCGCTCGTGCAGGGCGCCCACGTGACCACCAACAACCCCACGCTCGAGCGCCTCTTCGCCGAGCGCATCGGCGGGCTCGCCACCGTCCCCTTCAAGCCCCAGATGGGCGCCGAAGACTTCTCCGCCTTTGCTCGGCGCGTGCCGGCCGCCTTCCTCTTCCTCGGCGTCCGCAACGAGGAGCGCGGCATCGTCCACATGATCCACACACCCCGCTTCGACGTGGAGGAGAGCGTTATCCCCACCGCCGTGCAGAGCATGAGCGAAGCCCTCCTCGCCACCGCCCGCGACTGGGCCACCATCGCGCCCCAGCTCTCGTGATCCTGCGCGAGGGGGTTGAGCTCCTCCGCTGGTTCTCACGCGACAAGTGCCTCGCCCGCGAAGAGGCCACCGGCGAGACCTTCCTCGTCCGCGGCGGCATCCCCGGCGAGCGGGTCACCATCGCCGAGCATCGCCACGCCTGGCGCACCGAGCGTGAGGTGGTCGCCGTGGAGCGCGCCGCCCCCCACCGCATCGCGCCCGCCTGCAGCCACGCGCCGGCCTGCACCGGCTGCTCGCTGCTCCACATCGACGAGGCAGCCGAAGACGACCTCCTCCGCCTCACCATCACCGAGGTCCTCGCCCGCTTCGCCGGCCTCGACCTCGCGCCCGACCGCATCGAGGCCATCGTCCCCACCCGCCGCGGAGGCACCCGCGTCCGCGCCCGCTTCGCCGCCCGCTTCGACGGCCACTGGCTGCTCGGCCTCCGCGACGCCGCCGGCGACCTCCTCCCGCTCCCCGACTGCCGCGCCAACCACCCCGCGGTCCAACGCGCCCTCGCCGCCGTCGCGGCGCTCCTCGAACCCCTCGGCGACACCCTCGCTCTCGCCTCCGTCGAGGTGCTGCTCGGCGACACGGGCGCTGCCGCCATCCTCGACGCAGACGACCACCCTTCGCTCCACCAGCTCCCGCTCCCCGACGGCCTCGTTGCACTCGGCCTCCGCACCGGCCGCGGGACTCCGCCCAGGCTCCTCGCCGGCGCCTGGCCCCGCATCCTCCCCGTCGGCGACGAGCAGGCCGGCACCGTCATCGAGGGCTGGCAGCACCCCCACCCCACCGCCGCCGCGACCCTCTTCGACTGGGTCGCCGACCGGGTCGGCACCGTCCCCTCGCTCCTCGATGCCACCAGCGGCGCCGGCTCGCTCACCCTCCGCCTCGCCGCCCAGTCCGGCCGCATCACCGCCGTCGATGCCGCCTGGGAGGCCGTGCAGGCGCTGCAGGCCACCGCCACCCGGCTCGGCCACAGCCACCTCGAGGCCCGCGGCGGCAAAATCGAGACCGTCGCCCCCCGCCTCCTCGCCCAGGGCCTCCGCTTCCACACCACCCTCATCAACCCCATGCGCGCCTCGCTCGGTCCCGTCGCCATGCAGGCCCTCGCCGACCTCACCGAGCAGCGCCTCCTCTACCTCGCCCCTGCACCCCGCGCCGGCGCCGAAGACATCGGCCTCCTCGTCGCCGCCGGCTGGCGCGCCACCGCCATCGGCTTCGCCAACTACCATCCGGGCACAGGACATGCGATGATGGCCATCTGCATGGAGCGTGACCCGTGAGCGAGTCGTGGAAGGAGAGTGAACTGGCCCGCTGGGGGTGGGACGACCGCTGGGACGAGCTCCGCCGCGAGCGCAACCTGCCGCTCTCCCGCGTGGCCCGCATCGTCTCGGCCCACCGCATCGGCTTCCTCGTCGCGCAGGCCGGTCGCAGCGCCGAGGCCCGCTTCCCGGGCCGGCTGCGCAAGCAGGTGACAGAGGGGCTCATGGCCGAGCCGGCCGTCGGCGACTTCGTGAGCCTCGAGGCCTCGAACAACCCGCCCCGCGTCATTGCCAGCCTCTTCCCCCGCCGCAGCGTCGTGGAGCGCCGCGAACCCGGCCTCGAGCGCAAGTCGCAGGTCATGGCCGCCAACATCGACCTCGGCCTCATCGTCCAGCCGGTCATCGAGATCGACGCCGCCCGCAAAATCGAGCGCTTCGTCGCCTTCCTTCACGACTGCTCCGTGCCGCCGCTCCTCGTTCTCACCAAGGCCGACCTCATCCCCGCAGACCCCGAGCTCCGCGCCGCCGTCGAGGCCTTCGTCGCGAGCTGCCGCGAGCGGGTCGACACCCTCGTCCTCTCCAACGAGACGGGGGAAGGGCACGAGGCCCTCCGCGACCGCCTCCCCGCCGGCCTGACGGCCGCCCTCTTCGGCGCCTCGGGCGTGGGCAAGTCATCGCTGCTCAACCGGCTCTCCGGCAGCACCCTCCACCGCACCGCGCTGGTCGACGCCGACGGCAAGGGCCGCCACACCACCACCCACCGCCAGCTCGTCTCCACCGCAGAGGGCCTCCTGCTCCTCGACATGCCCGGCATCCGCGAGCTCGGCCTCCTCAACAACGACGACCTCGACGCCGCCTTCGAAGAGATCGCCACCCTCGCCCCCAACTGCCGCTTCCGCGACTGTGCCCATCTGCGCGAACCCGACTGCGCCGTCCGCGCCGCGCTCGGGCAGGGCAAACTCACCGCAGACCGCCTCGACCACTGGCACAAGCTCCGCGAAGAGCGCCTCGCCCGCGAACGCCTCAACCCCAAGCTCAGCGAACGCAGATGAGGCCGCTCCTCGACCGCCTCTTCGCCGCCGCTTCGCGCACGGCTCCGCTCCACCGCGTCATCGCCGTGGCCATGCTGCTGCTCCTGCCGGCGATCTTCACCGGCTACCTCCTCGACGACAACCTGCAGCGCCTCATGGCCCTGCGCACCCCCACCCAGCTCGGCCTCGAGCGGGCCCCCTGGGACCTCTTCACCTTCTTCGCCAACAACCCCGAGCAGAACCGACGCTACGTCGAGGTGCTCGGCGCCGGCCCCTGGTGGGCCGAACCCACGCTCCACCTCTCCTTCGGCCGGCCCCTCTCGTCGCTGCTCGCCTGGTTCGACTACGCCGTCGCCGGCTGGGGGCCGGTGATGAGTCACCTCCACTCGCTCGCCTGGTTCGCCGGCTGCATCGCCGCCGCCGCGCTCCTCTACCGCCGCCTCTTCGGCGCCACCGCCGCGGCCATGCTCGCCCTCTGGTGCTTTGCCCTCGACGACGCCCACGCCATGCCCGTCACCTGGCTCGCCAACCGCAACGCCCTCGTCTCGGCGCTCTTCGGAATCCTCGCCTTCGCCGCGCTCGTGAAGCACACCCGCCCCGAAGCCGACGGCGGCGGCATCACCCCGCGCGGCTGGGCGCTCGCGCTCCTAGGCTTCGCGGTCGGACTGACCGGCGGCGAGGTCGCGCTCGCCTTCGCCGCCTACTTCGTCGCCTGGGTCTGGTTTGCCGCAGGCGGCTCCCTCCGCACCCGCCTCACCGGCGTGGCCCTCTGGGTCGCCGCCGTCATCGCCTGGCGCCTCATCTACAACGCAGCGGGCTTCGGCACCGCGGGCACCGGCCTCTACATCGACCCCGGCCACGACCCCCTCCTCTTCGCTGGCGCCCTCCTCAGCCACCCGCCCGTCCTCCTCCTGGGCCAGCTCCTTCCGCTGCCCGCAGAGCTCTGGCTCTTCGCGCCCCCCGCGATCACCCTCACCTGGTCGGCGCTCGGCTGGCTCGCCTTCGCCCTCCTCGCGCTCCCTGTCTGGCGGGCGGTCCGCGGCGACCGAATCGCCCTCGCGCTGCTCGTTGGCGCGCTGCTCGCCACCGTCCCCATGGCGGCCGGCATCCCCCACGACCGCATGCTGCTCGTGCCCGGTATCGGCTTCTTCGGACTCCTCGCCCGCATCGCCACCCGGCCCGGCGCCTCGCCCCGCCTCATGCGCTACCTCGTCGTCGTCCACCTCATCCTCGCCGCCGCTGCGCTGCCCCTCCGCGCCGCCTCGCAGCGCACCATCTCGGCCCACATCGACGCCGCCCGCGACACCCTCCCCGCGGCCGCCACCCAGCCCGGCCACCTCCTCGTCACCCTCCACGCCATCGACATGTTCCAGGCCAGCTACATCATCGCCTGGCGCGTCGCAGAGAGCCTCCCCGCACCCGAGCGCACCATCCTCGCCGGCATCGGCCTGAGGCCCGTCACCGTCACCCGCCGCGACGACCACACCCTCCTCCTGCAGCAGGAGGGCGGCTACATGTCGCAGCGCTTCGACTGGCTCGCACGCCACCCCAGCCACCGCTTCACGCTTGGCGAAACCCACAAGCTCCCCGGCGGCACGCTCACCGTCGAGACCCTCACCGCCGACGCCCGCCCCGACCGGCTCGCGCTCCGCCTCGACCTGCCCATCGACGACCCTCGCCACCACTTCGTCTGGGCCGGCCTGAACGGCTTCGTCTCCGTCGCACCGCCCACCGCCGGCAGCCCCATCGTCATCGACCTGCTCCCATGAAGGCCGACCACATCTCCAAGGCCCGCCGCCACCAAGACCTGCCCAACATCGGCCCCGCGATGGCCCGCGACTTCCTACTGCTCGGCATCGCCACGCCGCAGGAGCTGGCCCACCACGACCCCTTCGATCTCTACCGCCGCCTCGAGGCCCTCACCGGCGGCCGCCAGGACCCCTGCGTCCTCGACACCTTCATGGCTGCGGTCGCCTTCGCGCAGGGCGGCCCACCGCTCCCCTGGTGGCACTTCACCGAACCCCGCAAAGCCCGCTACGGCCAGGCCTGGTAGCCCCTCACACCTGCTTCGACGCGCTCACCGTCTTCGCTGAACGCTGGCACCGTTCGGAGCAGTAGACCACATGCGCCCACACCCGCTCCCACTTCTTCCGCCAGGCAAACGGCCGGCGGCAGACAGGGCAGACCTTCGTCGGCAACGCACTCTTCGCAATCCCGCGTGGCATGCCGCTACCCCTTCGTCCGAAGGCTGCCGCGACCGCCATCCACACCGATGATCTGCCCCGTCATCCACGAGGCCTCATCACCCAGCAGGAAGGCCGCCAGCGAGGCCACATCATCTGCCCGTCCGAGCCGCTGCAGCGGGTGCGCCTGGGCCAGCCCCTCCGCCATCTTCTCGTTCGAGGTCAGCGCGGCCGTGAGCGGCGTCACCGTCAGCGACGGCGCAATCGCATTCACCCGCACCCGCGGCGCCAGCTCTGCCGCCAGCGACAGCGTGAGCCCCTCAATCGCACCCTTCGCCATCGCCACCGAGGCATGCGACGCAAACCCCTGACGGGCCGCCACACTGCTGAAGAAGACCACCGACGAGCCCGCCGACTCCTTCAGCGCCGCAAGGTGGGCCTGCACCGCCAGCGCCCCGCCCAGGGCATGCACCCGAAAGTCGCGCTCAAAGTCGGCCGGCGTCAGCCGCTGCAGCGCCCGCAGGTTGAGCGTCCCGGGGCAGTAGGCCAGCCCGTCGATGGGGCCTGCAAAGGCCTCCGCAACCCGACCGAACAGCGCCGGATCCTCCACGTTGCCCGCCGTGAAGCTCGCGCCCGTCTCGGCCGCTACCGCCGCGAGTGCCGCCTCGTCGCGGCCTACCAGGTGGAGCTGATGGCCCGCTGCATGGAGCCGCCGCGCGAGCGCCGCACCAATCCCGCGCGAGCCGCCATAGATGAGTATCCGCTTCTGCATGGTCCGTCCGGGTTTGAGCCAAGGAGTTAGATGCAGCCACTCCCCCGAAGGCGCACGCTATCGGAAGTCGTAACTCACAGGCTGCGCCGGCACCTGCAGCCCCTGCGGCGCCCAGAACCGCTCCGCCACCAGATGCACAACCCCCT
Organism: uncultured delta proteobacterium; assembly: GCA_903912275.1. GTDB lineage: Bacteria > Myxococcota_A > Bradymonadia > REDH01 > REDH01 > CAIWGR01. The sequence continues at coordinate 3,676 of CAIWGR010000484.1, read as the reverse complement.
CCTGCTGCTGCACCATGCCGGTCACCCCGATGAACGAGCTCGTCCGCACCAGCACCCGGTAGGCCTCGTAGACCTTCGGCCAGACCACCAGGTTCACAAACCCCGTCTCATCCTCCAGCGTCATAAACAGCACCCCCGACGCCGTGCTCGGCCGCTGTCGGCAGATGACGATGCCCGCAAACCGGGTCTGCGTCCCGTCACGCATCGAGGCCACCGCCGCCGCCTCCGGCAGCTTCATCGCCACCAGCTGCTCCCGCAGCGGCAGCAGCGGATGGCCCTGCGTTGAGTGGCCCGTCGCCTCAAAGTCCCAGGCAATCTCCTCAAAGGCATTGAGCGGCGCAAACAGCGGCGCCTCCTCACGCGACTGCAGCGGCAGCGTCGTGTCGCGCTCCCGCGCCCGACCCACCGCCTCCCAGAGCGCCGCCCGACGCTCCCCACCGAACGGTGCAAACGCACCCGCCGCCGCCAGCGCCTCGAGCGGCTGCGGCCCCAGCCCCGTCCGCTCCACCAGCTGCCCGATGCTCTCGTAACTCCCCCACCGCCGCGCCTCCACCACACGCTGCCGATCGGCCACCGACAGCCCCTTCACATACCGCAGCCCCATCCGCACCGCCCCAGACTCCATCGTGCAGTCCACCGCACTCCGATGGATGTCCACCGGCAGCACATCCACCCCCTTCCGCCGCGCATCCTCAATCAGCGTCGCCGGCGAGTAAAAACCCATCGGCTGCGCATTGAGCAGCGAGCAGGTGAACTCCGGCATGTAGTGGGTGCGCAGCCAGGCCGTCACATAGCTGATGAGCGCAAAACTCGCCGCGTGACTCTCGGGAAAGCCATACTCGCCAAACCCCTTGATCTGCTCAAAAACCCGCTCCGCAAACTCCCGCGCAATCCCCTTCTGCCCCATCCGGTCGATGAGCCGATCCCGGTGGTGCTCCATCTTCCCGCGGCTCTTCCAGGCCGCCATGTCGCGACGCAGCTGATCGGCCTCGCCCGGCGTGTAGTCGGCCGCCACCATCGCAAGCTTCATCACCTGCTCCTGAAAGAGCGGAATCCCCAGCGTCTTCTCCAGCACCGGCCCCAGCGACGGATGCGGATACTCCACCGCCTCCACCCCCCGCCGCCGCCGCAGGTAGGGATGCACCATGTCGCCGCTGATCGGCCCCGGCCGCACGATGCTCACCTCAATCACCAGGTCGTAAAAGGTCCGCGGCCGCAGCCGCGGCAGCATCGCCATCTGCGCTCGGCTCTCAATCTGAAAGACCCCAATCGTGTCGGCCGCACAGATGAGGTCGTAGGTCGCAGGGTCCTCCGCCGGGATGGTCGCCGGCGTCAGCACCCGACCATGCTGCTCGCCAATCAGCTTCAGGCAGAGGTCGATGTGGGTCAGCGCCCCTAGCCCCAGCAGGTCCACCTTGAAGAGCCCCAGCGCCTCCACATCATACTTGTCCCACTGGATGACCGTCCGGCCCGGCATCGTCGCATTCTCGATCGGCACCAGATCATGCACCGGCTCATGGCCCAGCAGAAAGCCGCCCGGATGAATCGAGAGGTGGCGCGGCGTGTCCTCAATCTCTGCCGTCAGCGCCATCAGGTGCTGGTGCACGGGGAGCTGCGGATCGAGCCCCGCCGCCGCCAGCTGCTCGCCCGTCAGACCGCCCCCGTAGGAGACCGTCTTCGACAGCCGGTCCAGCGTCGTCTCCGCCATCCCCAGCACCTTGCCCACCTCCCGCACCGACGACTTCCCCCGGTAGCGAATCACATTGGCCACCATCGCCGCGCGGCTCCGCCCATACCGCTCGTAGACGAACTGGATCACCTCCTCCCGCCGCGCATGCATGATGTCCAAATCGATGTCGGGCGGCTCGGCCCGCTCCCGCGAGATGAACCGCTCAAACAGCAGCCCCATCCGCACAGGATCCACCGCCGTGATCCCCAGGCAGAAACAGACCGCCGAGTTGGCTGCCGAACCCCGCCCCTGGCAGAGGATGTCGCGGCTCCGGCAGAACCGCACAATCTCGTGCATCGTCAGGAAGTAGCCGCAGTAGTCGAGCTCCTCGATCAGCCCCAGCTCCCGCTCGAGCTGCGCCGTCACCGCCGCCGGCACCGCACCCTCGTACCGCCAGGCCGCACCCTCTGCCACCCGCTGCCGCAGCGCCTGTGCAGAGGTCGTCCCATCGGGCAGCTCCTCCGACGGATACCGGTACCGGATCTCATCGAGCGAGAAGCGGCAGCTCTCCGCAATCCGACGCGTCGCCGCCAACGCCTCCGGCACATCGGCATACCGCTCCGCCATCGCATGACCGCTCAGCAGCGCATGCTCCGCGTTGGGCTGCGTGCAGCCCGCCGCCTCGCTCAGCCGCCGCCCATGCCGGATGCAGGTCAGCACATCCTGCAGCATCCGCCGCTGCGGCGTGTGGTAGAGCACCTCGGGCGCCGCCACGAACCGCAACCCGTGCCGCGCCTGCAGCGCCCGCAGCCGCACCTCCTCCTCCGGCTCGTCCGGCTGCCGGTGGCGCGCCAGCCGCAGGTAGAGGTGCTCCCCAAAAGCCCCGCGGAGCTGCTCCACCCAGCCATCCAGCTCCCGCCCCGTCCGCAGCCCATCGAGGTCGAACGACTCCTCCGACCGCTCCTCCACACCGCTCCGCAGCAGCAGCCGCTCCGGCGCCCAGATCGCCACCAGCTCGCCCGCATGGGCGCACACCTCCTCGCGGCTGATCGAGAACTGCCCCTTCGGCGATCGCAGCCGCCCCGCCGAGATGAGCCGGCAGAGCTGCGCATAGCCCGCACGCGTCCGCGCCAGCAGCAGCAGCCGCTCCGAACCCTCCACCGTCACCTGCGCCCCCAGCATCAGCGGCAGCCCCAGCTCCCGCGCCTTGATGTGGGCCCGCGCCGCGCCATAGAGCCCGTCGCGGTCGGTGATGGCCAGCCCCGTCAGCCCCAGCTGGTGGGCCTGCTCCACCAGCTCCTCGGGATGGCTCGCCCCCTCCAGAAAGGAGTAGTTCGATTTGCACCAGAGCGCCGCATACATCTCAGACCGCCCCGCCGCTCATGCCACACCGCCCTGCAGGAACCACTTCCGCCGCACCCGGTCGTGGTAGATCCAGAGCAGGTCGCCCCGCCGCGTCTTCACAAAGTAGTAGTCCCGCCGCACCTCGCGCGCCCACCAGCCCCCCGAGATGACAAAGGGCCCCGACCGCTCATCCACCGGCCCCGCCGCCAGCCCCGCCACCAGCCAGCCATCCGGCTCGCTCCGCTGCCGGCTCTCCAGCGGAATCGCCCGCTCCTGCAGGTGGCGCACCAGCACCCGCACCGGCTTGCGGCAGGGCTGCGCCGCCCGAAAGCCGGAGCAGGGCACAAAGAGGCTCTGCGCCTCGGGCAGGTGGCCCGGCCGCTGCTCCAGCCGCCCCACTGCCCCCTCGCCCAGGTCGGCCCGCAGCCGCGCCAGCGCCCGCGCCGCAGCCGCCGGGTCGCGCCGCGCCGAGGCACTCCAGAGCGTCCGCTGCTCGGCACCCGATCGCACCACCTGCAGCACCATCCGGTAGCGCACCACCCCGGCCGTCAGCGGGTAGCCCTCCAGCCGGAGCCGCAGCAGGTCGAGCAGCAGCCCACACTCCGCCGTCGGCTCCGCCGGCCGCACCGCCAGCGGGCAGCGCAACCCGTCATCGAGCCGCAG
>CAIWGR010000483.1 GCA_903912275.1 uncultured delta proteobacterium | reverse complement strand
CTCGGCGGCACCCTCCGCGGCCCGAGCTGGTGGGCCCTGCGCGACTACCATCGCCTCTACAAGCAGATCGGCTGGGGCAGCGCTCTCGGCGCGGCTGATCGCAGCATCGGCGCCAACCCCACCCTGATTGCCCGCTCCTTCTACCCTAACGTCACGGCCGGCCACCCGGAAGGCGGTGGGGCAGGTGACAATGGCATCCGGAACCGCCTGTACGGCTATTCGGACGTCTTCAATGGAGAAGTCGCCGTCAGTAACCCGAACGCCCCCATCGGTGACTACGATAACGGCAAGCTCGTCCCTCGCCCTCTGAATTGTGCCGTCTCACCTTACGTCAGCCGCGTCCAACTCGTCTTCAGCGTGAACAAGACCGTGACCACCACCACCAAACTCTCGGATCCCGTGCGCGAATGGGACCCGATTAGGCGCAGGTGGGTCTGGGTTGTCTATGTAACCACAAGCAAGTCCATCAACCTGGAACTCAACCTCACCCCCGTCGTCTCGATTCATAATCCTTACAACGTCGCCCTGCAATTCCGCCGGATGACCCAGAACGGTGACCAGTCCGTGGCCATCTCGTTCTCCGACATGTCGAAGTGGAACTTCGTTATACGCAATTACGCCAACCCCAGCACGCCGAAATCAATTCCGCTCAGCGAATTCTTCAATATGCAAGCCGCCGACACGGCGACCGATGCGGACACCTTTAAGGTCTTCCTCCCTAAGGACGTCGTCATCGGCCCAGGTGAAACCCGCGTCTTCTCCTGCCCGTCTGGCAACGAAAAGTGGGCCCAGGCGGTCCAGCTGACTAACACCTACTCAACTACCGGCGGCTTCTTCGACGACGCGGCTAACTGGGGCTTCGGTGCCGCCAAGCTCTTCGACGGTACGAATTCAATCGGGATGCAGATCAATCCGGCGGGTGGAAATTTCCGCATGCGCCACGCCCTCACCTCCTGGCCTGGCGACGAAATCAAGAATACCGGAAGCACCGTCGACTTCTTCTTCAAGAGCAGCGAACAGGCGGAAGTGGTGCATAAGAACATCTCCGCCACCACTTTCACGAACCTGAAGGCGGCTGCCAATGGCCTTCCCACCGGCGAGAAGTTCTTCGCTGACTACAATTTCATCAACGACAAGTTCGACCCAGTTACTGGAGCCCCCGCAGAGCCGTCAATCATCACTGTTATCGAAATCGCCGCCAAGACTGCCGACAGCACGGTGCCGGACGCGGCCAACGCGGCCACGGCCAGCCCCTTCCCCCTCTATTCACACTCGAACCCCCTCGCCGCCAGCAGCCGACCTGACGGCGCCGGACGCGACCCGTCGACAGGCGTCGCCCTGCCAGGCGCAGCGCCGAGCTACGAGCTCAAGATCCTGACGCCGGACGCCTGGGAAAACCTGATTGAGCTCGTACCACGGACGGCCGCGCAGGAACTCGACCCCGAGGCGCCGACCTTCGCGTATAACGGCTTCACGCGTCACGTCGACGGTAGCACCAAGGTGATTCTCACCGAAATCCCTCTGGTCCAACCGACCTCGCTCGCCCAATACACCCACGCCAACTTCGGCGTGCGCGACCAAGCTCCGCTCTTCAGCATCGGCAACAGCTTCGCCACGACCTTGGTTCCCGCTGAACAAGCATGGCACAATTACTCCGGCTGGACCGAGTACGATCAGACCTACCTCTTAAATGCGGCGCTCTGGGACGGCTATTTCCTCTCCAGCATCGCGCCCCAGATGACCACGCGAGGCACGACCCCGCTTGCCCCGCGTATCAGCAACCTCGAGCCCAAGACCATCTCCTACGCTGACAGTATCACCGGAGCGCCGACCAATGAGAAGCCTGGCGACACGGGACTCTCACCCAACACCAAACCAGGTTTTACCAGAGAATCCGTCGTTAAGTCCTTCGTCCAAGGAATCACCCCCTTGGACAACCCGCGGTTCGCGCTCATCACGCCAGCTGGCAACGAGACTTCACAGGAAGTCTTACTGGCCGATCATCGCCGGTCCGCCAGCGTCTTGCTCAACACCGGCGCCTTCAACGTCAACTCGACTTCCGTCGAAGCCTGGAAGGCTTTCTTGGGCTCGACCCGCAAGATGGCTATGCTCGACGGGGGT
>CAIWGR010000482.1 GCA_903912275.1 uncultured delta proteobacterium | reverse complement strand
GTTGCGCCCGTCGCGCCGGTCCAGGCCGCGGAGGCTGCCAAGCAGTCAACGACAAGCGACGAAGACTCCTACAAGGGCAAGACGGTCGCCATGAGCATGGAAGACTTCGAGGCGCTGCTCAAGGCGCAGACCGAGAAGCAGTAGCCAGCCCCCTCTCTCGCGCGGGGTGCCGACGATGGACAAGCCAGGTCATAGTTCGCCGCAGCGCGAATCGACGGAGCATCTGCTCGTTCGGCTGCGCCAGGAACATGCGATGCTGGAGGCCGACCTGGAGGCCTACAACCAGCGGCTCTATCTCGGTGCGCGCGAGCAGATGGAGCGAAAGCGGCTGCAGAAGTTGAAGCTGGTCAAGAAGGACCTCATCCAGCGCCTCGAACGGCTCTCCTAGCCGTGCGGAACTGGCTGGTTACGGTCTTGCTGGCGACCGCGCTGGGCTGCCTGCCCCCGACGACGGTGCCGGAAGAGGGCCAGCCTGTGGTCACCACGCGGGCGCTTCCCCGCAGCGCCGAGCCGGTTCATGATGAGCGGGCCGACGCGATGGCGCTGGCGAGCCGGCGGGTGCATGCGGCGGCGGCGACCGCGACCCTAGAGAGCGCCTGCCAGCCGGGCCGCGCGGGCCTGTTGGCTGCACAGGAGGCGGCGCTGCGGCACGAGCCGGAGCGGGCTGCGCGTTGCGCCACCGTGGCGCTGACCGGCACGCTCTCGCCGCAGGAGCGCGGGACGGCGACGCTGGTTGCCGGGTACGGGGCACTGGAGGCGGGCGACTTCGCCGCCGCCGCGGAGCGGCTGGTGCGCGCCGCGCGGGTGGTCAAGGAGGCCGACCCGCTGTTCGCCCATCTGGTGACCTGGGCCGCGCGGGCAAGCCTCGAGGCGGGTGACTGTGCGACGGCGCAGACGCTGGCGAAGCGGGTCACTGCGGCGGGCAGTCGCTTTCCCATCGTCCACGAGGCGACCTTTGTCCTCGCCCGGGCCGAGCTCGCCTGCGCAGACAAGCCGGCCACGGTGGCGGCCGCTGCTACGGCGATTGGCTCGTTGCTTTCGACCTACCCTGAGTACCCGCACGAGGACGAACTCCGGCTGGAGGTTGGGCGCACCCTCGCCGGCGGCGGCAATCCGCGCGATGCGGTGCGATGGCTCGATGCGCTCGACTGGCAGCGGCCCTTTGTGCCGGCGGCGGAGGCGGCGCGGACGCTGCTGGCAGCGCCGGCACTGGCCGGCATCGCGCGGCCGACCCGCTCCGCAGAGCAGCGGCTCGAGCGGGGCTCACGGCTCCGAAAGATGCGGCGGTGGGAGAGCGCGGAGGCCTGGCTCGGGCAGCTCGAAGCGGAGACCACGAAGGCCGGCAACGATGCGAGCTACCTGTCGCGGGTGCGGCTGCAGCGGGCCCTCAACAGCTACGAGGCGGGCCGCTTCGACGAGGCGGAGGCCCGCTACCGCGCCCTGCGTGAGCCCCCTGCACCGGGCCTCGACATGGCGGAGGTACTCATCGGACATGCCCGTTCGCTCAGCCGGCTCGGCCGCGAAGATGAGGCTGTCGCGACCTTCACGCTGGCCTACGACGAGGCCGGGCCGCTGGAGCGCGAGCGCGAGCTGGCCACCTTCACCTACGACCTCGGCCGCTACGAAGAGGCGCTGGCCCACCGGATTGCAGCGGGCCGCGCGCCGGAGGCCGACACCTTCGAGAACGCCTTCGACCTCTATCTCGCGGGGCAGTTTGAACCCGCGCGGCTGAAGTGGCAGATTGTGGCGAACAACGCCTCGGGGGCCGCCAAGGCGCGGGCGCTCTACTGGATGGCGCGGGCCTGGGATCAGCTGGGCGACCGCGTTCAAGCGGCAGCAGCGTTTGAGCAGGCGCGCGCCACCTCGTCGAGCTCCTACTATGGCATCCTTGCGCAGAGCCGGCTGCTGGAGCGGGGCGAGGAGCTGCCGCTGGCGCTCTCAGAGCCCGGCAAGGGAGAGCAGGCGCGGGTGCAGTGGAAGAGTCCCTGGATCGACGGCCCGTCGAGCTTCACCGCCGCGCTCGGCGCTCCTGACGACCCGTGGACGCGGGGCCCTGCGACCGCGGCGGTGCCCTTCGCAGCGGGGCTTGCCGCCATGACGACCTTCTCCGGTCGCTACGGCGAGCTCTTCCCCGCAGCGGCCACGGCGACGGCGCTCTACCGCATCGGGGCCATCGAGCCGGCGCGGACGGCGGTGCGGGATGTGGCCTCCGAGATGCTGCTGCTCGACCGTGCCTTTGGCGCCGGCAAGCGCTCGACGCTGCGCAAGCCGCTCCGACTCCCGACGCGGCGCTGGGAGCACTGGATCGACAACCGGGGGAGCAACGAGCGGGGATTCTGGGGCATCGCGCTCCGCGACCTCCGCTTCCCCGTTCCCGCGGCGCGCGACGAGCTGCAGGACTTCGTGTCGCGCCACGAGGAGATTCGGAGCAACAAAACCTCCATCGTCCGCGCGATGGCGCCCGTGCTGCGGGCCGCCGACGACTACGCCATGCTCCGCCACTTCATCTCGCGCGGCCACTTCGGCGACACCGACATCGTCTCGTCGCGCGACCGGACCCCCATGGCCTACGGCCGCGAGCTCGACCGCTGCGCACGGGACCGCAACATCAACCCCTTCTTCGTCTGGTCGATCATGACGATCGAGAGCGACCTCAACGCCGACAGCGTGAGCGTCGCCGATGCCTACGGCCTGCTGCAGGTCATCCCGAAGACGGGCGAGCTCATGGCCGACCGGTTCGGCAAGGGCACCTTCGGCATCTACGACCTGCTCACGCCCCGCGATGCCGTCACCTACGGCTGCCACTACCTGGCCTCGCTGGTCGACAAGTTCAAAGGCCAGGAGCTCATCGCTGCGGCCGCCTACAACGCCGGCCCGCACCAGCTCGCACGCTGGATGCAATGGCGCGGCGACAGGCTGGCGCTCGACGAGTTCATCGAGACCATCCCCTACGGGGCGACCCGCCTCTATCCCCAGAAGATGCTGGCGACGATGGCGAAGTACCGCTCCCTCTACGGCCCCAAGACGCCACTCTACATCTCGAACAAGATGGATGTGACGCTCGGCAACGATATCTACTTCTAGCGGCTCTTCTTCGGAGCGGGCTTCGCCGCAGCCTTCGGGGCTGGCTTGGAGGCCGCCTTCGGCGCGGGCTTCGGCGCGGGCTTTGCCGGAGCCTTCGGCGCGGGCTTGGCTTCGGCCTTCGGGGCAGCCTTTGCAGGAGCCTTCGGGGCAGGCTTTGCTTCGGCCTTTGCCGGAGGCTTCGGGGCAGGCTTGGAGGCAGCCTTCGCAGGAGCCTTAGCCGGAGCCTTAGCAGCAGGCTTGGCGTCGGCCTTTGCAGGAGCCTTCGGAGCAGCCTTCGGGGCAGGCTTGGAGGCCGCCTTCGGAGCAGCCTTCGCTACCGGCGCGGGTGTTGCGACGGGCTCGACCTTGGCGGCCTTCTTCTCTGCCTTGGCGGCCTTCTTCTCTGCCTTGGCGGCCTTCTTCTCTGCCTTCAGCGCGGCAGGGATGGCGGCGAGCTTCTTGGCGGCGCTGCCACGGAGCGCGCCGAAGCCGGGATAGATGGCCAGATCGCCGAGCTGCTCCTCGATGCGGAGGAGCTGGTTGTACTTGGCCACACGGTCGCTGCGGCAGGCGCTGCCGGTCTTGATCTGGCCGCAGTTGGTGGCGACGGCGAGGTCGGCGATGGTGGTGTCTTCGGTCTCACCGGAGCGGTGCGACATGATGGCGGAGTAGCCGTTGCGGTGGGCCAGCTCGACCGCCTCGAAGGTCTCGGTGAGGGTGCCGATCTGGTTGACCTTCACGAGGATGCTGTTGCCGACGCCGGCCTCGATGCCGCGGGCGAGCTCCTTGACGTTGGTGACGAAGAGGTCGTCGCCGACGAGCTGCACGCGGCTGCCGAGGCGCTCGGAGAGGAGCTTCCAGCCCTCCCAGTCGTTCTCGCCCATGCCGTCTTCGATGGAGACGATGGGGTAGCGGTCGCAGAGCCCTTCGAGGTAGTCGACCATCTCCACCGAGGTGAGCGTGCGGCCCTCGCCGGAGAGGCGATAGACCTTGGCCTGGGCGTCCCAGAACTCCGAGGCGGCGCAGTCGAGGGCGAGGCCGAGGTGGCGGCCGGGCTCGTAGCCGGCTGCGATGATGGCCTCGACGATGATGGCGAGCGCAGCCTCGTTGTTGGGCAGGTTGGGAGCGAAGCCACCCTCATCGCCCACGCTGGTCGCAAGGCCGCGGGCCTTGAGCACCTTCTTGAGCGTGTGGAAGACCTCGGTGCCGGCGCGGAGCCCTTCGGAGAAGGAGGGGAAGCCGCCGGGGACGACCATGAACTCCTGGATGTCCACCGAGGTGTCGGCGTGGCTGCCGCCGTTGAGGATGTTCATGAGCGGCACGGGAAGCGTGCGGGCAAGCGGGCCGCCGAGGTAGCGGTAGAGCGGCAGTCCGAACTCGTTGGAGGCGGCGTGTGCGGCGGCCATGGAGACACCGAGGATCGCGTTGGCGCCGAGCTTGTGCTTGTCGTCGGTACCGTCGAGGTCGCAGAGGAGACGGTCGATCTCCATCTGGCTGGCGGCGGCCAGGCCGATGACGGCGGGGGCGAGGAGCTCTTCGACATTGCGGACGGCCTTGAGCACGCCCTTGCCGAGGAAGCGCTTCTTGTCGCCATCGCGGAGTTCGACGGCTTCGCGCTCGCCGGTGGAGGCGCCCGACGGGACGGCAGCGCGGCCGGTCGCGCCGGAGAGGAGGGTGACATCGACCTCAACGGTGGGGTTGCCACGGGAGTCGAGAATTTCGCGGGCCTGGACTTCGATGATGGTCATGTAGAGGTCTCCGGAGAAAGGGGAACGACAGTTGGAAGAGG
>CAIWGR010000481.1 GCA_903912275.1 uncultured delta proteobacterium | reverse complement strand
GCGCAGGAGAGTTCAGGCTCGCAGGTGAAGCCGTCGCCGCAATCGGCAGCGGTGGTGCAGGGGCCCATCCAGCGCGGCGCGCAGTAGCTGTAGGTCTCGGTGGTGCAGTCGACGACCGGGTCGGTGCCGGTGCCGGTACCGCTCCCGTCGGGTGTGCCAGGAGAGGCTCCACCGGGGAGAGGCTCGGGCGCGCCGACCGCACCGCCGCCGTTGCAGAGTTCGTAGCTCTCGATGATGCAGGTCAGGCCTTCGCCGCAGTCGCTATCGGCGGTGCAGGGCGGCGGCGGCGGGGCGACGCAGCCGTAGTAGATGGTCGGCTCGCAGGGGGTCGGCTCCGGGCAGGCCTCGCCGGGCGGGCAGGCGGGCGAGGAGCAGGCCGAGCCGCCGATCTCCTGACAGGCGAGGCCATCGGGGCAGTCGGCATCGGTGGTGCAGTCACCCGAGATGGAGACGGCGGTACAGATGCCGGCGGTGGCGGTGCCACAGGTCGGGTCTTCGGGGATGCAGGGGGTGGCGGTATCGGTGAAGGAGCAGACTTCGCCCGAGGCGCAGTCGGCATCGGCGGCGCAGTCGGTGGCGTGTGCCGCGGCACCGGCCGACATCGCCGCACCAAGAACCAAGAGGGAGAGCAGGGAACTGGTCTTCATGACAACACCTCTACGAGGGAGAAAGGCGCTTGGCGCGCGCGACAATGTAGCGTGAAGCACGGTCCGTGCCAAATCCGTTGCGCTGCTGATCCGCCAAGCAATCCGCTGCTGCAGCGCCGCGCGAAAGAGGGGGACGGGAGCGGCAGCCTCAGACTCCTGACAGGGCGGCGTCAGAAAGAAGTGGCGGGGAGTCCGGGCGCGAAGCGGCGGAGCCGGAGAGAGCCGTCGCTCGGGTGGGGCTCCGCGCCGACCATTTCGAAGGTGTCGAGCGCGGTCCAGGCGTCGGAACAACTGAGGGGCTCGCTGGCGACACGGAGGCGGAGCAGCGGGCTACCACAGCGGGCCTGCGCGTCCGGTGCATCCACCACAAAGTGGAGCGGGCGGCCGCCCTGATGGGCGAGCAAGACCTCTCCATCGGTCAGCAGGAAGGAGAGGCAGGTGGGGTCTTCGTAGTGGCAGGTGGCGGGGTGACGGTCGGGCACCTCGGCCCAGATGAGGTCGGTCGCCTCGCGGGCGGCGCGGGCGAGCGCATCGAGTGGGATGGGGCCATCGCTATCAACCAGTGCAGCGTCGAGCCGGCTGAGGAGCAGGTAGAAGAGCACCTCGCTGTCGGTCTGCCCCTCGATGTGGGCCCGCAACGGCGCTCGAAGGCCGGCGATGAGTCGGTCTCGGAAGCCTGCGAAGCCGTAGCAGGTTCCGTTGTGGGCGAAGACCCAGCGGCCGTGGCGGAAGGGGTGGCAGTTCTCGTGAGCGAGGCCGCCCTGCGTGGCCTTGCGGATGTGGCAGAGCACCGTCGGCGCGGAGGCTGCGCTGGCGACCGCGTGAAAGTGTGGGTCGCTGCCAGCGCGGAGCGGCTGCTTGTGAAGCACCGCACCCGCGGGGCCAAAGGTAGCAAGACCCCAGCCGTCAGGGTGGTGCTCGCTGAGCGAGGCCATGGACCGGCCCTCACCCACGAGCGAGGCCCGCGCATCTTCCGCATGCGACGAGCGTTGTGCAAACAGACGACACATCTTCTTCCTCGAACGGGCGCAATCCCTTCGCCGAGGGTATTCCGATTTGATGTCGCTGCCAACGACTTCGCGCGGGCAGAACCGGGGCGCGAAAACCTCCGAAGTTTGACGCTAGGATCGGGCAGTCGTACTCACGGCCTCGACCTACCGTCAGGGAGTCTGCCATGCTGTTCCGCAACCGTCCCAACCCGGCATCCGACCTCGCTGCAGCCGGCGCACGCCGCGCGCTGTTCGCCCTGTTCGGTCTGGCCTTGGCGCTTGCGGGTTGTGGTGGTGAGAGCCCCGCTGTGGGCGAGGGATCGGCAGCATTGCCAACGACGCCAGATGCAGCGCGTGAGGCCCTGGAAGACCACCTCGAAGCGACCTACCTTGCCTGGTTCGATTCACAGCTGACGCAGGCCCCCGTGGAAGCGGTGCTTCGGAGTACAGAGTTCGCAAAGGTGCTCAAGCGGGAGCGGACGCTGCTTCGGCTCTACGAGGCCCGCCAGGGGGCACCCTTTCTGACGACTGAGTCGGGGCTCACGCCGGTCGGCCAGTCGGTGGTGGATGCCATTGCCCTGTCGTCCGACCACGGGCTCGACCCGAAGTCCTACCATCAGGTGGAGATCAGCGAGGCGCTGGCCGCACTTACGGAGTGGGATGCGGGGCTCCGCCACGCGCCGCGCTTTGGCTTTGAGCGTGCGCTGAAGCAGGCGCTCGTGGCGGCAACCGATGTGCCGAGCGTCGCCTCGGCGGCCAATGTTGCGACGGCTGCGCTGACGGCGGTCCTCGGCGATGCCACGACCTCGACCGCGCCAGCGTATGCGCGGGCCCACGTGGCGCGTTTGGAGCTGGCGCGCGGCGCACGCGGCGCCCGTGCGACGCTCGAGGTGCTGCTCGCCGATGCGCTCCTCGACTACGGCTCCGACCAGAGTCTGGGCAACGCAGCGACGCTCGACGACCCCAAGGAGCCCGCTGCCCGCGCGAAGGTGGTCGAGGCGCGGCTGGCAAAGCTCTTCGACGACGCGGCAGCGGCACAACGCGGCGAGGTCGCCAACGCACTCCTCGCCTCGTTGCCGCCTCGACACGAGCAGTACGGGAAGCTGCTGGAGGCGCGAAAGCGATACGCGGCGGTGATCGCCAAGGGCGGTTGGGCGAAGGTCACGGCCTTCACGGGTTCACGGGGAGCGCACGGGCCGCAGGTGGCCTCGCTCAAGGTGCGGCTGTCGGAGGAGGGCTACGAGGTCGGCCCGCTCGACGACCGCTTCGACGAGCCGCTGAGTAAGGCGGTATCGGACTACATGACCGGCCATCAGCTCGACCCCAAGAAGGGGCTCTACAAGGAGCTCTTCAGTTCACTCAATGTCACGGCGGAGCAGCGGCTGAAGCAACTCGACCTCACGCTTCAGCGGTGGCGGGAGAGCCGCATCGGCGACGACACCGACTACATCTTCGTGAACATCCCGGACTTCCACGCGGAGGTCTGGCGCGGCGGCAAGCGGACAATGCGGTTCCGCATCGTGGTGGGCAACACCACGCGGGAGTGCGACCCCGAAACGAAGAGCTGGAAGTATGCCAATGCCACTCCGCTGCAGTCGGCCCGCATGACCTACATCACGCTCAACCCCTTCTGGAACGTGCCGCAGCGCATCTTGAATGAGGAGCTCCTGCCGGAGCTGCTCGAGGCGGACGATTACTTCGAGAAGAAGGGGATCGAGAAGGTGATGATCAAGGGCGAAGAGGTGATTCGGCAAAAGCCGGGCGAAGACAATGCGCTGGGGCTGGTGAAGTTCATGTTCCCCAACCCCTTCAGCACCTACATGCACGACACCAACAAGAAGGCCTTCTTCTCCTACCCCGTGCGCGCCTTCTCACATGGCTGCATGCGGGTGCAGGACCCGATGAAACTTCTCGAGCACATGCTCACCGAAGATGGACAGTATGACGCAGCGAAGATCGCCAAGATCTTCGATGACAACAAGCGCTCCGAGGAGAAGAAGGAGACCACGCTTACCCTCAAGACGCCGGTGCCGGTGCATGTGGAGTATTATGTGGTTCGCGTGAACGACGAGGGACATGCCGAGTTCCTCTCAGACATCTACAAGTATGACCGCGACCGCATGTCGCCGCCCTCCGCAGAGTCGCTCCGCTGCGTGCCGAAGACAGAGCCGGAGCAGACGCTGATTCTCGGAGAAGACAACAAGGTGATGCTCCGCGACAAGGCGGGCGCAATCACCGATCCGAAGGCGGTCGTGGTACCGGTGCCGGTCGCCG
>CAIWGR010000480.1 GCA_903912275.1 uncultured delta proteobacterium | reverse complement strand
GCGTGCAGTTCGGTGAAGGCAATCTCGCCCGCAGCGATGGGCGGGGGCGGCGCGGAGCAGGCGCCGGCGAGGCAGACCAGGCCGGAGCCGCAGGCGGGGTCGAGGTAGGGGTAGTCGCAGCTCGCGCTCCCGGCGAGGATGGAGCAGGTTCCAGTCGGGCTGTAGTTGCGCACGGTGGTTCCGTCTGCGCAGCCGTCGGCGGGGACGCTCAGGCAGGGGTTGGGTGCACAGGCGCCCGTGACGGTCGCGTGACCGGCGTTTGCGGGCTGGAATCCGCCCTCCGCGCCGTCTGCGCCGGGTCCGGCATTGCGGTCGCAGTAGGTCCAGGTGGTGCCTCCGTCGCCCGAGAAGCGGAAGCCGAAGTCGGCGTTCGAGGCTCGGTCGGCGGGGATGGTCAGCGAGGTGCTGTACTCGTCATTGGCAGCCTCTGCATTGGCGCCGGGGTAGGTGGGCTCGGGGTTCGCGCTCGTCCAGCTCCAAGAAGCCGTATCGGGCAGTGTTCCGGGGTCTCCGAACCCGGCCTGCGCGGTGATGCGGGCATCTAGGTCGTTGCCGTTGGTGCGGTCTGTGAGGCCGGCGATGTAGAGGCGGCCATAGGTGGTGAAGGAGGTGCCGGCGGCAACCGTCGGGTCGAGCGGCCACTGCAGGCGGCACCAGCCGATGGTGAGCGGCTCGTTGCCGCAGAGGGCATTGCCTGTGCCGGGTGTGGCGAGCAGTGTGGAGCTCGGGATGGGCGTGCTGGCGAGGCACCAGTTGCTCGCCGTGTCGTTCGCATCGGCGCCGATGCGAGCGGGGGAGAGCTGGATGGCGGTTCCGACGACGGTCTGCGCCGCCGTGATGGTCACCTCGTCGATGAGGAGGCCTCCGCAGCGGAGATAGAGCGACTCGCCCGTGTTGTTGAGGGTGATGCCGCGGTACTCATAGTTCGCGGTCGCGCCGAGCAGGGCGACCTCTGCAGCGTTGCGGGCGAAGAGCGCGGTCTGGCCCGCACCGACCACCAGCGTGGAAGCGACGATGTGGGTGGTGGGGGCGGCATCGCTGAGCTCGCAGCCTTCGAGATTGAGCGGTGCTGCAGTGGCGTTGCGCAGCTCGAACCACTCGCCGGTATCGGCGCCTGTCCCGCTCCGCGAAGCTGCCATGATTTCGGTGAAGTAGAGATCGCCGCGTGCTGCAGGTGCGAAGACGGTGGTGACGCAGGCGCCGGCGACGCAGGCCTCGTCCGCGGCACAGGCGGTGGTGGTGGTTGGGTAGTCGCAGCTGAAGCCGCCGGCGCCGTTGTTGGAGCAGACGGAGGGGAGCTGGTTGAGCAGGGTTGTGCCGTTGACGCAGCTGCTGGCCGGCGGCGCGGCGCATGGATTGGGGACGCAGATGTCTGCCGAGAGCACGGAGAGCTGGCCGGCATTGGCTGCCTGGTAGCCGTCTTGCGCGCCGTCCGAGCCTGCTCCGGCATTGCGGTCGCAGTAGGTCCAGGTTGCGCGTGAATCGCCCGAGAAGCGGAAGGCAAAGTCGTAGTTGTTGGTCGCCCCGAAGGCGGGCGTTGGGAGCTGTGCCTGATACTCGTCGTTCGCCGTTTCGGAGAAGGAGAGGCTGTCCCATGTGGCGTTGGGGATGGCGTCGAACCAGGACCAGCCAGGGTCGCCGGGGTTGCTGCCGCGCGGGCCGTAGCCGACCTGCCCGGAGACCTCTGCGGCGAGGTCATTGGCGACAGAGAGGGTGGTGAGGCCAGAGATGTAGAGGCGACCATAAACTGTGACCTCGTTGCCCTCGGTGACCTGCGCCGTGGTTGGGTACTGGAGGCGGCACCAGTCGACGTTGTAGGTCACGGGAGCGCAGCTCCCATTGGCCGCGCCCGGCGTCCCGAACTTGCCGTCGCTGCCGTAGGTCGTGCGGGAGGCGCACCAGTTGTCGAGCAGGTCGTTGGCGTCTGCGTTGATGAGGTCGCGGTCGAGCTGCCGGGCGGTGCCGGTGACGCTGAAGCCGGCGGTCCAGGCGATGCGATCGATGAGCAGTCCGTCACAGGTGAGGTTCAGCGCGTCGGCGGTATTGCCGAGGCTGATGCCGGCGTAGATGTAGTCGGGTGTAATGCCGTGGTTCTCGACCGTGTTGGCGGAGCGGGCCAGCAGCAGGGTTCCGCCGGCGGCGATGACGAGCGGTCCCGCAATGTCGTGGATGTCGGAGCCGTCATCCGTGATGGTGCAGCGCGAGAGGTCGAGTGGCGCGGCGGTGGTGTTGGTGATTTCGAACCATTCGCCGCGGTCGCCACTGCCCGCCTGCGAGGCGGCCATGACCTCCGTGAAGACCAATGCGCCGGCCGTCGAGGGAGCGGGCGCGGCATCTACGCATTGCCCGCCGCTGCAGAGCTGCTCGGAGGTGAGGCAGTTGGTGAGCGTGGTCTCGAAGGTACATTCCGGCGTTCCATCGGCGAGCGGCGCGCAGACACCTGTTGGCAGATAGGCGGCGGCGGTGAAGGCGTCTGCGCAGTAGTCGGGCAGCGGGAGGGTGCAGGGGTTGGGCTCACAGATTGCGGAGGAGAGGCTCAGCAGCGTGCCGGCGTCTGCGAGTGCGAAGCCGTTCTCCGCGCCATCGGCGCCGGGACCCGTGTTGCGGTCGCAGTAGGTCCAGCTGGTGCCACCATTGCCGGAGAAGCGGAAGGCGACGTGGCTCGACTGCGGCGCAGGTGCCACGAGCGTTCCCACATACTCATCGTTGTTGGGCTCGCCCGCCGTTGTGGCGTTGAAACCCCGGCTGGGCAGGGCTGTCGCCCAGTTCCAGGCGCTCGGCGTGACAGTCGGATCGATATCGGCGGGGCCGAATCCGACCTCCGCGCGAAGCGAGCCGTAGGGGTCGACGCCGGTGGTCAGCGTGGTCAGGCCGGCGATGTAGAGACGGCCCGACCAGCTCGTGGAGGCACCCTCTGTGACGACGGC
>CAIWGR010000479.1 GCA_903912275.1 uncultured delta proteobacterium | reverse complement strand
CCGCAGCGTTGCGTCGAACTGCTCGAGGGCGAGCTGCCGACGCCGCCCGAAGTGGCAGACCAGCGGAGCTGGATCCTGCTCGCTAAGACCTACTGGGCCCGACTCAAGCGGCCTGCAGAGGGCGAGGCCATCTTGTGGAGGCTCTTCGAGGCCTTCCCCGACCGGGCCATCCCGCTCTCCGGACTCGAGGAGTTCTACCGTGTGAACCAGGGCGCGCAGGTCTTTGCCGACCGGCTCGCCGGGCTGCTCGCGGAGAACCGGCTCGACCTTGCAGCAGAGACGCTCGGCGAGCTCTGGTGCTACGTGGGCGAACTCAACTTCTCGGTGCTGCGCCGCTTCCGCGAGGCAGAGGATGCCTTCGCCCAGGCGCGCCGCGCGCGGGGTCCCGTTGCCAAGACGCTGCTGCGCGAGGCCCGCGCTGCGGGGCAGCAGCCCGGTCGGGTGCGCGATGCGGTCACCAAGGTGCTCACGGCGCTCCAGCTGGGCGACGCCAGCATCTGGGACGAGGCCGCGCAGGAGCTCGACAACCTCTACGAAGAGATGAAGGATGCGGCGCGGCTCCGCGTTGCCCGCCAGATTCGGCGCGCCTTTGGTGCCAACGTCGACACGGGCGACCCGAACGCGTTGCGCGATCCTACACAGGAACTCGAGACGGCGGTGGCCTGGCGGCACGGCGCGCACGACCTTGTCTCGACCGCCGATGTGGAGACGCTGCGCGGCATGATGCCGCTCGCCGAGAAGGTGCTCTCTCGCTCGGCGCCGAATCGTCGCGACTACCCGTCGGTGCGGCTCCGCGGCGACGAGTCGGCGGCCTTCGAAGCCTACCTTCAGGGCGCCTGCAACTGGCTCGCCGTTGAGCCGCCCAAGATTGTCTACGGTGCGCACACCAACGGTGTCGTCGGCCTCGAGCCGAAGACCTTCGCGGTTCCGGCTGCCCGGGTCACGCCGCAGAACCAACTCGGTGGCCGCTTCTGGGCCGGCTACACGGCTGGCCTGGCGCTCTCAGGCGTGGTGCCGCTCTCGTGGGTCGATGACCAGCGGGTCCAGGACTTCATTGTGGCGGTGGCGATCAAGGGACTCGACATGCAGATCGCCGGCGGCAGCCCGCTGTCGGACGATGTCGCCGGTCTGCTCCTTCACTCCGCGCGGCGTGCGGCTGCTGCTGCGCTTCGCGAGAACCCCGACCTCATCCGCAGCGTTCCGGCAGGCTGGTCGTTGCTTCCGTCGCGGCTCGGCGACCGGCTCGGCCTCGTCTTCTGCGGCGATGTCTCTGCGGCAATCTCGGAGATTCTCGTTGCCGAGGGGTGGAACGGCCGGCTCGAGCAGCCGCAGACGCAGGAGGTCATCACCTCGAGCGCCCGCTGTACTGCGCTGCTGCGCTATGCACTGAGCGACGAGTACTACCTGCTCCGATACGAATCGGGGCTGTCGCAGCGCCCTTGGCTCTTCGGCTAACCGGGCCGTTCTGCTTTGCGGCGCTCGTCGCAGCGTGGTAGGTGCGCCGCGCACGCAATCCGGAGCCTCCGTCATGCCGCACCTTCAGGACTCATGGGCCGTCACCGACGGCATTCTCCACGGGAAGTTGGTGGCAGAGCGCGTCAAGGCGCCCATCCGGGAGCAGACGGCGCTCTTGGCAGAGCAGGGCATCACGCTGACGCTCGCGGTGGTGCGCGTCGGCGCCGATCCCGCCAGCGAAGTCTATGTTCGCGGCAAGGTGCGGGCCTGTGCAGAGGTTGGGATCCTTTCGCGCCACCACCACCTCGAGGCGACCGTCACCGAAGCCGAGATTGTGGCGCTGGTGGAGGCGCTCAACAACGACGACTCGGTGGATGGCATCTTGGTGCAGCTGCCGCTTCCGCGCGGAATTTCGGAGAGCCGGATCATCGCCGCCGTTGACCCCCGCAAAGATGTGGATGGCTTTCATCCGCTCAACCTGGGCCAGCTCTTCTCGGGGCGGTCGCTGCTCGAGCCCTGCACGCCCGCGGGCTGCATGCTGCTGCTCGAAGCTGCCGGCGTGCCGCTGTCGGGCAAGCGCGCGGTGGTGGGGGGCAGGTGCGTGATTGTGGGGCGGCCGGTCGCGCAGATGCTGGTGCGGGCCGACGCTACGGTGACCATGTGTCACCGCTTTACCGAAGACCTCGGCGCCTGCATCGCGCAGGCCGATGTTGTCAT
>CAIWGR010000478.1 GCA_903912275.1 uncultured delta proteobacterium | reverse complement strand
GTTCTGCGCCGCGATCGCTACACGAATCGCCGGGGTCGTCACGGTGCCGCCGCTGGTGCTCACGGTCGCCGTGTAGTCTCCGGCCTGATTCGCTCCGGCCGCGCCATCCGAGGCCACGAGATCACCATCCGCGATGCCGACGGCGACCTCCTCCCCGCCAACACGGTGGGCGTCGTCTGGACCCGCAGCGCCCAGCGCATGGAGCGCTACCTCGGCGACGAGGGAGCAACCTCCGACATCATGAAGGCCGGCTGGACCACCTGCGAAGACCTCGGCTTCCTCGACAGCGAGGGCTATCTCTTCCTCGCCGGCCGCGCCCGCGAACTCATCATCTCGGGCGGCATCAATGTCTATCCAGCCGAGGTCGAGGCGGCGCTGTTGCATCACCCCGCGATCGCCGACGCTGCGGTCTTCGGCCTCCCCGATGCACAGTGGGGCGAATCGGTCGCAACCGCCATCGTCCTGCGCGAGCCCGTCACAGCGGGTGAGCTCCGCCGCTGGGCCCTCTCCGAGATGCTCCCCGCCAAGGCGCCACGCCGCTGGTTCATCGTCGACGAACTCCCACGCAACCCCACCGGCAAGATCATGAAGCGCGAGCTCCAGGCCCGCTACGCCGAGCCCGCCGAGAGCAGCCCGGCCTGATGCATCGAAGCCTCCCCATCACCCGCTGGGAGCAGGGCCAGGCCACGCTCCGCAGCGATGAGGTCGCCATCGAGGCGCCGCTTGAGCTCCGCCTCTCCTTCCTGCGCGACGGAAGGCGCATCGAGCGGCCGCTCCTCACCACCCTCCGAACCCCGGGCGACGACGAGGCGCTCGCGCTCGGCTGGCTCTACGCGGAGCAGGTCATCACGCGCGCCGACCAGGTCGAGGCGATCACCGAAGAGGCGCTGCTCCCCGCCGCCGATGCAGCCGTCGCATCGAGGCTCCTCATCCGCCTTGCAGACAGCGTGACAGTCGACCTCGAACGGCTCGCACGGGCCACCGTCGCCAGCTCCGCCTGCGGCCTCTGCGGACGCCTCACGCTCGGCGCGATCGGCCGCACCGAACCCATCGTCGCTACGTCCGAGCACTGGCCCGCGCACGCCGACCTGGCAGCATGGTCGGAGAAGGTCGCGG
Organism: uncultured delta proteobacterium; assembly: GCA_903912275.1. Lineage (GTDB taxonomy): Bacteria > Myxococcota_A > Bradymonadia > REDH01 > REDH01 > CAIWGR01. Next base: position 4,605 of record CAIWGR010000478.1, on the reverse strand, counting down.
CGCATCAGCGCGCCTTCGACGCAACCGGCGGCATCCACGCCGTCGCCCGCTTCTCGCTCGCAGGCGAACTGCTCGATCTGGCGGAAGATGTCGGACGCCACAACGCCCTCGACAAGGTCATCGGACGCGCCCTCCGCGAAGGCGCGCTGCCCCTCGCTGGCGAGGCACTCTGGCTCTCCGGCCGGGCCGGCTTTGAGATGGTCGACAAGGCCGCCCGCGCAGGCGCTCCGCTGGTGGTCGCGGTCGGCGCACCCACCACCATGGCGATCGAAGTCGCACAGACCGCAGGCCTCACGCTCGTCGGCTTTCTTCGCAACGGCCGCCACAATGTCTATGCCCACCCGGAGCGCTTCACGCGCCACTCCTCCGCACCCGGCGCCTGACCGCATGGCGACAGCTCCCCACACCACGCCGGGCCACCCGCTCGTCCCCGTCGACCGCGACGACTCGCCCCGCGTCGGCCGCCGCGCATCGCACGCCGGCGGCCTCGGCTCGCTCGCTGCAACCGTACGCTACACACTGCCCGAGAGCGGCCTCGCGCGGGGCCTCTCCACGCTCGGAAAGCTGAACCAGCAGCAGGGCTTCGACTGCCCCGGCTGCGCCTGGCCCGAAGGCCACGACCGCTCCTTCGCCGAGTTCTGCGAGAACGGCGCAAAGCATGTGGCAGACGAGGCCACCACAAAGCGGCTCGATGCGGCCTGGTTCGCCGCACACAGCATCGCATCGCTCGCCGCAGAGAGCGACTTCTGGCTCAATCGCCAGGGCCGCATCACCGAGCCGCTCATCTGCCGCGACGGCGACACGCATTACCGCCCCATCGCCTGGGAGGAGCTCTTCGCCGCGCTCGGCGGCGCGCTCGGTCGCCTCGCCTCGCCCCATCGCGCCGCCTTCTACACGAGCGGCCGCGCCAGCAACGAGGCCGCCTTCCTCTACCAGGCCTTCGTCCGCGCGCTCGGCACCAACAACCTGCCCGACTGCTCCAACCTCTGCCACGAGTCCTCCGGCTGGGCCCTGCGCGACTCGGTGGGCGTCGGCAAAGGCACCGTCTCGCTCGCCGACTTCGACCATGCCGACACCATCCTCGTCATCGGCCAGAACCCAGGCACCAACCACCCCCGCATGCTCTCCACCCTCCAGGAGGCTGCGCGCCGCGGCGCCAACATCGTCGCCATCAACCCCCTCATCGAGCCGGGCCTGCAGCGCTTCGCCCACCCCAAAGAGCCCTGGACCTTCCCCGTCGGCGGAACCCGCCTCGCCACCCACTACCTGCAGGTCCGCATCGGCGGCGACGGCGCCCTCATGAAGGGCCTCATGAAGGAGCTGCTCGACCTCGACGCTACCTCGCCAGGCGCCATCGACCGCACCTTCATCGACCAGCACACCGAGGGCTTCGAGGACCTCTGCGCAGACCTCGACCGCCACGACTTCGAGACGCTCGTGGCCCGCTCCGGCATCAGCCGCGCCACAATGCGCGAGACCGCCGAGCTCCTCGCCCGCTCGCCCCGCGCCATCTACTGCTGGGCCATGGGCCTCACCCAGCACGAGCATGCCACCGACCTCATCCAGGAGGTGGTCAACCTGGCCCTCCTCTGCGGCCATCTCGGCAAGCAGGGCGCAGGCCTCTGCCCCGTCCGCGGCCACAGCAATGTGCAGGGCGATCGCACCATGGGCATCGACGAGAAGCCCTCCGAATCCTTCCTCGCCCGCATGGATGCCGCGCTCGGCTTCCGGAGCCCGCGCGAGCACGGCTTCGACGCCGTCGAAGCCATCCACGCCATGCACCGCGGCGACCTCGACATCTTCGTCGCGCTCGGCGGCAACTTCCTCTCCGCGGTGCCCGATACCGCCTACGCCGCAGAGGCGCTCCAGCGCTGCAACTGGACCGCCCAGATCTCCACCAAGCTCAACCGCTCCCACCTCATCGGCGGCCGCAACAAGCTCATCCTCCCCTGCCTCGGTCGCACCGAGATCGACCGCCAGACAGCCGGCCTCCAGCGCGTCTCCGTCGAAGACTCCATGTCCTGCGTCCACGCCTCGCATGGCCACCTCGAACCGGCCTCCGCTCAACTGCTCTCCGAGCCCATGATCGTGGCCCGCATGGCCCAGGCGACGCTCGGCGACAACCCGCTCGCCTGGGTCGATCTCGCCTCCGACTACCGCCGCATCCGAAGCCTCATCGAGCGGGCCATCCCGGGCTTCGAAAACTACGACGCCCGGCTCGACGCACCCGACGGGTTCGTCCTCCCGAACACCGCCCGCCAGCGCCGCTGGAACACCGCCTCCGAGCGGGCCGGCTTCCGCTGCCTGCCGCTGCCCACCGACCACCAGCGGCCCGGCGAGCTGCTCCTCATGACCATCCGCAGCCACGACCAGTTCAACACCACCATCTACGGACTCGACGACCGCTACCGTGGCGTCACCCGCGGCCGCATGGTCCTCTTCGCCAACGCCGACGACCTCGCCGAGCGCGGCCTCCTGCCCGGCCAGAAGGTCACAGTCGCACATGAGCGCGACGGTCGCCGGCTCGCCGCCAACGGCTTCACCCTCGTCCCCTACGACCTGCCCCGCGGCAACCTCGCCGGCTACTTCCCCGAGCTCAACCCCATCGTCCCCATGAACCGCGTTGCCCGCAACAGCGGTACCCCCATCTACAAGTCGGTGCCCGTCACCATTCTCCGCTATGAGGAGCCGCAGACCGCTGCTCCCAACTCCCCGCCCGAACCATGAACAAAAGATACCTCTCCGGCATCCAGCCCAACGGCGACCTCCACCTCGGCAACTACTTCGGCGCCATCCGCAAGCACATCGAGGCGCAAGACAACGCCTTCTACTTCCTCGCAAACTACCACGCCCTCAACACCATCCACGACGCGGCCACGCTCGACCGCCTCACCACCGAAGCCGCCGCAACCTACCTGGCGCTCGGCCTCGACCCCGACCGCGCCACCCTCTTCCGCCAGAGCGATGTGCCCGAGGTCTGCGAGCTCTCCTGGCTCCTCGCAACCGCCACCGGCAAAGGCCTCCTCGACCGCGCCCATTCCTACAAAGACAAGGTCAACCGCGGCCTTCCTGCCAGCATGGGCCTCTTCTTCTACCCCGTGCTCATGGCCGCAGACATCCTCGCCTGCGACACCGACGTCGTCCCCGTCGGCTCCGACCAGGTGCAGCATGTGGAGATGTGCCGCGACATGGCCACCCTCTTCAACAACCAATACGGCCGCGAGGTCTTCAAGCTCCCCGTCTACGAGCTCGGCACGCCCGTGCCCGTGCCCGGCATCGACGGCCTCAAGATGAGCAAGAGCTCCGACAACACCATCCCCATCTTTGCGCCCGCCAAGCAGCTCAAAGCGCGGGTCATGCTCATCAAGACAGACGGCACGCCGCTCGAGGCCCCCAAAGACCCCGACACCTGCAACGTCATGGCCCTCTACAAGCTGGTCGCCTCGCCCGAAGAGGTCGCCATCCTCGAGGTGAAGTACCGCAACGGCGGCTACGGCCACGGCCACGCCAAGCTCGATCTGCTCGCCGCCCTCGAGGCTCGCTTCGGCGCCGCGCGCGAACGCTACAACGCCCTCATGCAGGACCGCTCCATCGTCGACAAGGCACTCGCACACGGCGCGCTCCGAGCCCGCGCCGTCGCCCGTGAGGTCACCGACCGCGCACGCGAAGCAACCGGCCTACGCTAGGTCGCACTGCCGAGCTGAAAGGGCTGCCAGGCTGCGGGCTCATAGAGCCCCGAGGCCTCGCGGTGGCCCATCAGGAAGCTCCGCGCATCGGAGCTCTCCGGGAAGATCCGAAGCAGCATCGTCTGGCGCAGATAGGTCAGCCCCGACCCCTTCTGACCGCCTGTGGAGAGCCGCCCGCCGCCCAGCACATGGCTCACCATCTCGATGTGGCGACCACGCCAGGTGATGATGCCCTGGTCGAGCGTCAGCACACCCTCCAGCAGCTCCATCGGCCAGGTCAGCAGCGGCAGGTGGGAGAACTGCAGGATGAAGAGCAGCGCGCACCGCGACGGCGACGAGACAAACCAGTCGAGCCGCGCCAGCGCCTGTGCCACATCGGCATCGTCGTGCGACGAACGACCCGCGCCCGGGCCACCGGGGTCGGCACCGCGCGCCTGCTCTAGGTCGCGGCGAAAGGCCTCCTCGAACCGGCCGCGAAACCGCGCCACAAAGGCGTCGCGATGGGCCGGAGACGGCGCGCCACCAGCGGGATCGGGATAGGGCGTCCGCGCCAGCCAGGTCATGATGAGCGCCCGCACGCTGCTGTCGGCCAGATCGCCTTCGCGCCCCTTCAGGATCGCCGTAGACGGGTCCACCACCGTCTCCATCCTGCGATGCCAGAAGGTCTGATAGCGGGTCGCGGTCGCCTCGAACTCCTCGCCACCCGCAAAGTGGGGCGCACGCTCCGACGCATAGGCCAGGTAGCCCTTGTCGATCAGCCCAGCCAACCACTCAAACTCGCGGAACCGGAACGAGTCAAAACCCGCGGCGCCAAAGAGGTTCTGCCGGAAGTCGAAGAAGTCGATCGACGACAGCGTCTCCAGCACCCCCATGTGCTCCGTCAGCAGCGCAGTGATCGCCGTGCAACGGGCCACATGCC
>CAIWGR010000477.1 GCA_903912275.1 uncultured delta proteobacterium | reverse complement strand
GTTCGAGATTGCCAGTTACCCGCAGCGATTCCAGAAGGGCTGCACCGCCACGCAGGCCAACTACAGCCTACGCCCTGATGGCGACATCGCCGTCCGCAACCGCTGCAACAAGGGCGGTCTCAACGGTCCGGTCTCCTCGGTGGAGGGCAGGGCGCGCGTGGTCGACAAGACGACCAACGCAAAGCTCGAGGTCTCCTTCTTCTGGCCCTTCTGGGGCGACTACTGGGTCATCGACCTCGGCGCCGACTACGAGTTCGCCGTCGTCGGCCATCCCGGCCGCGACTATCTCTGGATTCTCAGCCGCACCCCCACGCTCCCCGCCGCAACCTACGACGCGATCCTCGCCCGTCTTGGCGCGCAGGGCTACGACCTGAGCCGGCTGCAGCGCACCGAGCAGGTCGTCACCGCCCCCTGAACCGCACCGATGTCTTCGTGGGACCACCTCATCGAGGCCCGCATCCGCGAATGGCTCGCAAAGAGCCCCGAAGAGCGCATGCGCGCGCCAGAAACGCCGCGCCTTGTCGGGTTGCCGATGGAATTGCAGCTCATGCGCGAGGTGACGCTCCTCGACCGCGCTGCGCGCGACACCGCCGACCTGGCCGACCGCTGCCACAGTAGCACCGCGGCGCCCCGCACAAAGGGCAGCAGGTTGAGCTGCCCGCGGCGACTCATGCGCGTCCCAACCGGTTGATGTCAGACGACTCCAGAATGAACCGGTCGGCCTCTCCCTTGACGACCCGAATCATCGCCCGCCCCAGCCGCACCCAGCTCGTTGCATAGCTTGGCACCAGCGCAATCAGGGCAGGAAAGAGTGGCCCGAAGAGCCGCAGCCCCAGCGCAAACAGCGCCACCCGATGGGCAAATCCCGGAATCGGCGAGATGAGCCCGGGCCGAACGCAGCCGGCGTGGCGGAACCCCATCGTCGCCAGCGGCCCCTCGACCCGCCGCCGCACCCGCGCCCACATCGTTCCGCCATCGGCTCCAGCAGCAGAGCAGTAACAGAAGGCCATCGACGGGTTGAGCTGCAGCAGCCGCGCTGCCCAGCGCAGCGTGAGCCTCTCGGTCACCTCCGCATAGGCCGCCTCGGTCATGCCCATCGAGCTCACGCCCACCGCCCAGATGCAGCCGTCGAGCCCCGCGAGCGCAGCCGCATCCACGCTCTCCACCGCAGCGAGGTCGGCCACCAGGAGCTCACGCACCTTGCCACCCGCTGCGCCGCAGCTTCGACGGCCCACCACGACCACCTCGGTCACCGACGGGTCGTCCTGCAGCACCCGAAGCACGCCCGAACCTACCATCCCCGTCGCACCCATCAGCAGTATCCGCATTGCATCCTCGCGTCTGGGCGCCGCAACCGCGGCTCCCGTCCGTCCGTAGCCAGCTCGGCTGGCGCTTGCCACCCACGCCGCGAGCGATGCTGCTTGACCGGCCCGCGCCCGCGGCCGTACCCCCGCCCATGCGGCCCCTCATGGCCGCCACCCATCAGGAAGACCTCCATGTCGAACCCCAGCAGCCAGCCCCTCGCCGGCGCACGGAGCGTCCTGATCATCCTCACCGCGATGAACCTGCTCAACTACGTCGACCGCTACGTGCCCAGCGCCGTCAAAGAGCTCGTCAAGGCCGACCTCCACCTAACCGACACGCAGACGGCCCTGCCTCTCACCTCCTTCGTCTGGGTCTACATGCTCGCGAGCCCCATCTTTGGTGCGCTCGCAGACCGCGTTTCCCGGCCCCGCCTCATCGCCGCAGGCGTGCTCCTCTGGTCGCTCGCGACGGCGGGGGCGGCCCTCTGCACCTCCTTCACCTCCTTCCTCATCGCACGATCGCTCGTCGGCGTCGGCGAGGCCGCCTATGCCACCCTCGCGCCGGCCATGCTCTCCGACCTCTACCCCGCAGACCGACGCAACGCGATCCTCACCCGCTTCTACATCGCCATCCCTGTTGGCTCCGCGCTCGGCTTCGTTCTCGGAGGCTTCGTCGGCGCCCGCTGGGGCTGGCAGGCCGCCTTCCTCGTCGCAGGCCTGCCGGGCATCATCGCCGCCGCCTTTGCCTGGCGCATGGCCGACCCGCCGCGTGTCGTCTCCGTGGAGGAGGGCGCCGCGCCTCAGCCTAGCTGGGGCTCCGCGCTCCGCATCCTCGCAGCCAACCGCCCCTTCGTCACCGCCGTCGCCGGTTACACCGCCGTCACCTTCGCCTCCGGCGCCCTCGCAGACTGGTATCCCTCCTACCTCCACCGCAGCATCGGCATGGATGTGGGGCGCGCAGGCATGGTGGTCGGCGGTACCGCCGTGCTCGGCGGCCTCGGCGGGACCATCCTGGGTGGGATCCTCGCCGACCGCATCCAGCAGCGCACCCGTCAGCCCTATCTGGCCGTCGCCTCCTCCTCGATGGCCCTCGCCGTCGCCTTCACCGCAGCCTCGCTGCTGCTCCGGAACGAAGCCGCTGTCATCGCCTGCATCTTCTTCGCCCAGTTCTTCATGTGGTTCTACAACGGCCCCATCAACGCCCTCATCGCCAATGCAACGGGCAGCGCCCTCCGCGCCCGCGCCTTCGCACTCTCCATCCTCGCCATCCACCTCTTCGGCGACTCCATCTCGCCCACCATCGTCGGCCGGCTCTCCGATATCTTGGCCGCAGCAGGGAGGGTCGAACCGCTCGCAACGGCCCTCTGGCTTGTGCCGGTTTCCATGGCCGTCGGCGCAGCCATCTGGGCCTGGGGATGGCGCCGTCTGCCTGAGACGGCCGCCTCGTGAAGCGCCCCTGGCTCATCGCCGGCTTCCGCGCGCTGCTGCGGCTCTACTATCCGCGCACGACTGCGAGCCACCTCGAGCGGCTGCCCGCGCAGGGCCCCGTCATCGTCCTCGCCAACCATCCCAACGGCCTCATGGACGGGATCGTGCTGGCGAACGCCCTCGACAGGCCCCTCCGTTTCCTCGGCAAAAGCACTTTTTGGAACAACCCGATCGGCCGCTTCACGATGGAGTCGCTCGAGGTGCTGCCCGCCCACCGTGCGCATGAGTCCGACACTTCCAAGAACGAGCTCACCTTTGCCCGATGCCGCGACCACCTCGCCGCGGCCGGCTGGCTCGCCCTCTTCCCCGAAGGCAAGAGCCACTCGGAGACCACCCTCCAGCCGCTGAAGACCGGCGCGGCCCGCATCGCGCTCTCTGCTGCGGCCGCCGGAACAGCCAACCTGCAGCTCCTGCCGGTAGGCCTGATCTTCGAAGAGAAGGAGACCTTCCGCTCCGCCGTCAGCGCCGTTGTCGGTCACCCCATCGCGGTTGCCGACCTGCTCGAAGCCTATGCCGCCGACCCGCGCGCCGCCGCCGTCACCCTGACGGAACGCATCCATGCGGCGCTCGCCGAGGTGGTGCTGCAGGCCAACGATGGGGAGCTGCTCCGCGGCCTCGTCGCCGTC
>CAIWGR010000476.1 GCA_903912275.1 uncultured delta proteobacterium | reverse complement strand
TGCGGCCCAGCTCGGCATCGCGGAGGGGACGGCGAAGAGCCACCTGCACCGCGCCCTCACCTCTCTGCGAACCCAACTCGAGGATCTCCGATGAAGCGAAACAACGACGAGGCGATGACTGCAGCGCAGCTCCGGGCGCTGCGTGATGGGTGGCAGCCCGCAGGCGAACTTCCCGCCGAGTATGCGGCGCAGGTGGTGGCCGTTTCGATGCGGCGGCGGCGGGTGCGGCGCATCGGACTCTCTGTGCTGCTTGCGGTTGTCGCGGTGGTTCCGGTGGTTTGGCAGCTCCGTGATGCGCCTGAGGTGGTTGCGGAGGCTTCGGCGCCGGAGATCGCGCCGACGGTGACGGCGGAGGCAGTTCGCGAGGGGCCGGAGATTGTTTCGCCGGTCATCGCAGCGGTTGCTCCGCAGCCATCGGAAGAGGCCGCGCAGGAGCCTGCTCGCAGCCAGGAGCCCGACCTGGTGGCGGAGGCGGTGGTGCTGCAGCCTGAGCGGGCCTCCACCTCACGGCGCCACTATCGGGATTCGTTCCGCGAGCTCGGGGAAGAATATGACGGGATCGCCGATATCTACTTTGATGACACAGCGAAGTAACCCGAAGGGGTCGCGCGCGCTGTCTTACTGTTGTTCAACGAAGTCCGGGCCGATGGCCCACACTGCTCGAGGAGGAACCATGCGTCACGCCACTTTCCGTACTGCGTCGCACCTGCTGCTGGGTGCCCTGCTCTTTTCGGCTGCGGGCATCTCGACGGCGGAGGCCGGCGAGCGCCGCGGGCCGCCCCCGCCGATGGGTCCGCCGCCTGGCCCCGAGGGCGACCAAGAGGGTCCCGGTCCCGGCGGTATGAACCCGCGCGAAGGGCTCCGGCTGCTCAAGGAGCATGCGAAGGAGCTGGGGATCAGCGATGCAACGCTGAACCAGATCAAGGAGCTGGCACGGAAGGGTCGCGACAGCCGTGGCCCGTTCGACGACAAGCTCGAGGATGCCCGCGACAAGATGCGGGACCTCATGCAGAGCGACAGCCCGGATCGGGCGAAGGTGATGGCAGCCATCGAGGAGGCGGGCCGTGCCGAGACTGCGTTGCGCCAGCACGATGTGGAGGTGCTGCTGCAGATCCGTGCGCTGCTGACGCCGGCGCAGCGTGAGGCGATGAAGAAGCTGATGCAGGAGGAGCGCGGCGGACGCGGCCCGCGCGAAGGGCGGGGTGATGGTCCCGGTCGGGGCGAAGGGCGCGGGCGCGGTGAAGGACGAGGACGGGGCGAAGGGCCGCGCGGAGAGGACGACAACTAGCGGAGGTCGAGGACCGGCTCCGGGAGCGCGAGCTGCTCGGTCGAGATGTCGGTTCCGTTGCTCTCAAACTGCTCGTCGCGGAGTGATGACCGGAGTTCGGTGAGGCCGAAGCCGGGTCCTTGGATGGCAATGCCCACGGCATTGCCGGAGATGGTGGCGCGGTCGACGTCGAGGGCGAGGCTGTCGCCCGCGAGCTGCAGTCCGCAGAGCGCATTGCCCGTAAGGGTGAGGTCGGCGCCGACGGCCGCGCCGCCGTCTGTGAGCGCTAGGCCTGTGCCGAAGCCGCCGAGCGGCTCGGCGCGGGGCCGCACCGCTTCGATGGAGAGCGCGCTGAAGCTGAGCCGGCTGCGGGCGTCGGTGACGAGCAGCCCGACGCCCCGGTTGCGCTGCAGCAGCGCCCGCTCGAGCCGCAAGGTGGCGCCGGTCTGGACCTCCGCACCGCCGCCGTGGAGGCCGTTCGTACGGGGCTGGGTGTCTGCGACGACCGCGTCGCGGAGCGTTGCGGTGGCGCGGTCGCTGACGAGCAGTCCGAGCTCGTGGTTGGCGAGCAGCGCCGTGGCATCGAGCTCGGCGGTGGCGCCCTCTGTGACGAAGAGACCCATGCCGCCACGGCCGTCGCCTGCCTGGGGGAGGGTTCCGGCGACGACCAGCTGCGTGGCGCGCGTGGTGGTGCCGGCGCCGGTGGCGTAGAGGCCGGCGAAGCGGCTGCCGCGGAGCAGGAGGCGGTCTGCGACGAAGGCGGCACCCTCCTGGAGCCAGATGCCGAGCCCGGCGCGGCCGTCGGAGGGGTTGGAGCGGGTGGCGGTCGCGGTGAGGTCGTCGATTTCGACGCGGCTGCTGCCGGTCGCAAAGAGCGCGGCCTCTGTGTTTCCCCAGAGCAGGCTGCGGTGGAGGTCTGCGACAGCGCCCGATTCGACCGCGATGCCGTTGCCGGCGCCGTCGCTGTCGGGCTCGGTGCTGGCGACGAGGCTGTCTGCGAGGGTGAGCCGGGTGCGGAGCCCTGAGGCAAGAAGGCCCGCGCTGTGGCTGCCCGTGATGAGGGTGGAGGAGGCCTCGAGCGCGGCGCTGGCGGTGATGCTCACGCCGTACCCATTGATGCCCGTGGCGAGGGCACCGCGGGTGTTGCGCACCACCACCTGCTGCAGTGTCGCGCGGGTGCCCGCGCCGTCGATCGAGAGGGCGAGGTCGAGGTGGTCTGCGATGGTGGCGCGGGTGAGCGAGGCGGTCGCGCCGGCGGTGAGCTGGAGGCCGCGGCCCGCTGCGCTGTCGCGGGCGCGGGCAAGGGTGGAGGAGAGGATGAGGTCGGTGGCGGTGAGGGAGGTGTCGGCACCGTCTGCTGCGATGGCGACCTCGCGGTTTCCGAGCAGTGCTGCCTCGTTCAGGGTGGCGGTGGCGCCGGCGCGGAGGTCGATGGCGCGTCCGAAGAGGCCGTCGGTGAGTCGTTCGATGGTGCCTCCGACGAGGAGCCTGCTGGCGGTGATGGAGGTGCCGGCGCCATCGAGCGAGAGGGCGATGTCGCGGTTGCCGAGCAGCGTTAGGTCGGTGGCCGCCACGGCCGCGCCATCTGTGAGCGCGATGGCCCGTCCGAAGGTGCGGGATTCGGCAGCGCGGGTGCCGTCGATGCGGAGCTGCGCGAGCGTGACGGCCTGGGCGCCGTTCACCAG
>CAIWGR010000475.1 GCA_903912275.1 uncultured delta proteobacterium | reverse complement strand
TCTCTCTTCATCGGCGATCGACTCCCAGCGTTGGCCCTGGCTTCGGACGCGAGCCCAGTTGAACAAAGAATGCCAGCAGCGCTGCTGCCGCCGCGATGATGAGACCGCCCGTGACCGCCAGCCGCTTCGCCAGTTCGCTGCGCTGCTCGGCGAGTTCCGCTTGGGCGACTTGGAGCCGCGCCTGCCCTTCGAGCACCGACTGATCGCGGCGCGCGCGCCGGTCTTCGATGCGCCGCTCCGAGATCCGCTCGAGCCGCTCGGCCTCGGTCGGGAGGATGGAGGTGTCTTCGCGGTAACGGGCCGAGATTGCCCGCTGCTCGCGCTGATAGGTTTCAAAGAGCGCGTTGGCCTGAGAGACCGTGTCTGTCTGGTCCTGCTGCAGGCGGTCGAACTCCAACTGGATTGCCGCCGGCACGGCGCGGTGGGCGAAGTGGTACCAGGTGACGCCCGCAGCGATGAAGCCTGCAAGGATGGCGATGAAGATGGTGGTTCGCACCTCGCGCCGGCTCTGTCGGGCCGACTCCTGCCAGATGATCTGCGAGGCGCGGAGCTGGTCGACAATGCTGGAGGGGGCCGGTTCGCGGCGCGCGGAACCTGTCGAAGGCGGCTCTGCATGCGCCGACGAGGGGAGCCGAGCGGCGACAGGTGATGGATATCTCCGGAGGGGGACGCCGGCGGAGGCATCGACTTCTGCAACGGGCGCGATGACCGCCTGCGCCCCGCTGCTCGGGAGCACCCAAGCGCCGTTCGAAAGAAGCGGAATCGGCGCTGGAGAGGGCGGGTGTGGCCGGCCGTTCGCACCACCGGCTTCTGCCGCCGGCGCAAGGAGCGGCCGCGACCCGCTGCTCGGCGCGACCCGGGCACCCTGCGTCGACAGCAGCGGAATCGGAGCCATGCCGACCACAGAATCGGCGCCGGTCCGAAACCGGTCGGGCTCCGCCGGCTGCCAGGCTGCGCCCGTGTGGCCACCCGTACTGGGCAGCCGCGCGGCGTCCTCGGGCACCGAGCCGAAGGGGAAGCGCTGATCCAACGACGCAAAGGCGGGCTCGTCGGGCGCCACCGGGGGCGCCGGACGGCTCGCAGCGGGCCGAAGGGGAGCGACCGGCGCCGGCGCGTTGCCATCGAACCGCAGGGTGCGCGCGGCGGGACGCATGGGGGTCGAGGCGGTGAGCGGCGCAAAGCGGCCGCTGTTGCGGTGCGAGGGACGCAGCGCCAGCAGCGCGGCCCAGTCTGCGTCGACGCTGGTCAGCGTCGCTTCGGTGCCCACCCAGATGGCGGAGGTTGCCCGGTCAACGGCGAGGCGGGCGCCAGCGCTGGGAGCGAGCTGCACCCAGTCGAGCAGCTGCCCATCCGCGCTACTGGTAACCGCCAGGCGGCCGGCCACATCGAGCGTCACCACCGCCTTGCCGCCCGCGGCAAAGCAGGCCCCACAGATGGCGGCGCCATGATGGATATCTCGAGACAGCTGGCGTCCCTCGTCGAGGTCCCACTGCCGCGCAATCCCATCTTCGCCGTAGGTGAGCAGCGCGCCCCGCTCACTGCTCGCGGCCACGCCCAGCACAGCACCGGCGTGGGCGTCGAACTGCATGTGACGGCGACCCGACACAGCCTCCCAGATCACCACACGGCCTGAGCCATCGCCTACGCCTACGAGAAGGTCGTTCCAGAGGAAGCCGGTCCAGTGCGGCTGCTGGCTCTGGGTAAGGCGATGGAGGAGGGTGCGGTGAGAGACATCCCAGAGCCAGACCTCGCCGGTGGGCAGGGCTGCAACAACACGGAGCCCGTCTGCGCTGATGCCCGTTCGGACGACCGCGTCGGGATGGCCCTCGAGCGCGCCGGCGTGGACGAAGCCGCTGCCAGGTGTCGGGAAGTCGTACAGGTGCACCGTGCGTCCCGCGGCAACGGCGATGCGGGCGGCGCGGAGCGCCATCGCGGCATCGACCGACGGCTGCAGGTGAGAGTGAATCGGCGATGCATGCCGGGCCGCCAGTGGCAGGCTCCATTCCGGCAACGCGACCTCTTCGTCACCCGGCTCGGCCGCGATGGTGATGGAATGCACAACCTCAAGCGGCACACCGGTCCAGAGGTCGAGGCCACTCTCATCGCCCCAACCTGCAGTGACGACTGCGCCGCCGCGAGGATCGGGGCAGATGGCGACGTTGCTCCCATGCTGTCCTGCAACCGCACGATGGGCGCGAAGAAGCCCGTGGGCCTCGCCCCAGACGACTCTGCTTTGCGTTGGGTCCTGCATCTGCTCGCCGACTCTCGATCTGGACTGCCTGCCTCCGGTCGGGGCGAGCTGGTGCGCGCCTTTCCCTGCAGCCGAAAGCCGTCTAGCCGATGTCGCAAGATCGGTCACGCGCCGAATGCGACGCAGCGCGCCGCACGACCCTGCTAGACCGATTCAATTCCACACCCGTTCGTACCGGGGCGCTACCCCCCGCCCGACCAGAGGTTCCTATGAAGACGCTTGCATCGCTCCCCTCGCTCACACGCCGTTCTCGCCACCTCGTTGCCGCGGCTGGACTGCTGGCTCTCGCCACAGGCTGCGCCGGCTCCGCAGCCGGCGGGCCGTCGCTCGAGATCTCCCGCGTCGTGCTCTACCAGTCGGGCGTAGGCTATGTGGAGCGGACGGGTGAGCTCGATGGCAGCACGCTGCTCCTGCATGTGCGGCCCGACCAGATCAACGACATCATGGCCAGTTTGGTGGTCCGCGATGTGACCCACAACGACCTGGCCTCCATCTCGCTGCCGCTCGACGCCGCGCGGATTCCGCAGCCCTCGCCGCTGCCGCCGGAACTTCAGGGGGGCAGCGGGATGATGGCCGCCCTTCGCGCCCTCATCGGCGCCGATGTGACCGTTCGCACCAGCGAGGGCGCCAGCAACGGCCGCATCCTCGGCACCGAATCGACCGGCACCGGCGACGAGGTACTCACGCTCGTCACGGGTGAGGGGCGGCTCAAGGCCATCAAGGTCTCGAACGTTACCTCCGTAGATCTCCATGACACGGCCCTCTCCGATGGTCTCACGCGGAGCCTCGATGCGAGTCTCTCGTCGGGCGACTGGAAGTCGGTCGAGGTGACCATCCGCTTCCCCTCCGAAGAGGCCCGCGAGGTGGCGCTTGCCTACCTGGTGGAGATGCCCACCTGGCGTCCCATCTATCGGGCCATCGTTCGCGACGGAAAGCTCCGTCTCGACGGCTACGCCATCGTCGATAACACCTCGGGTGAGGCTTGGAATGAGGTCAACCTCAGCCTCACCGCCGGAACCCCCATCTCCTTCAAGATGGACCTCCGCACTCCGGTCCAGCCACAGCGGCCAGACATGACAGGCTACGGGCTGCTCGACCAGGCATCGATGGCGCCGCCGCCGCCGATGGCTGCGCGGGGCATGAGCAAGTCGATGGAGATGCCCTCCGCTGCCTTTGAGGACTCCGGCGGCTACGGCATGCCAGCCATGACTGCCATCGGTGACGCGGAAGGCATGGGCGGAGCCTACGGCAACGGACCGATGGCCAAGATGATGCGGGCTGCCCCGCCGGCCGTCTTCGGCGGCGAGGAGCTGCCCTCCGCAGAGGCGGAAGGAGCCGACATGGGCGCCCTCTTCCGGTACGATATCCCGGTCCCCTTCTCGGTGGCCAACGGCGCGAGCGTGCTCGTCCCCATCGTCCACGCGACGCTCGACGGCGCCGACGCGCTCGTCTTCGAGCCTGGCAACGGGGCCGCCAGCCAGGTGCACCCCTACCGTGCGCTCCACATCAAGAACACCGGCAAGACCCCCATCCAGCCGGCGCCCATCACCGTCTACTCCGACAGCGCCTACGCCGGCTCCGCCGTCGCTCCCTACATCGGGCTCGGTCAGAGCGCCGTTGTCCCCTTCGGCATCGAGAGCGATGTCTCGGTGACAATGACGACCAACGACCACCGCGGCCCCGCCACCCTCATCAAGGTGGACGGTGGCAACATCTTCGTCCAGTCGGAGTACACGGTGACCGACGAAATCGCGGTCGACAGCGCCCTTCCCGATGGCGCCCAGCTCTTCGTCAAGGTTGCACGCCGCGACGACTACGACCTCAAACTCCCGGCAGGGGCGACCAAGGAGGACCACCCCGGCTTCTACCTCGTCGAACTCACCGTGAAGGAGACCGGCGCAACCACCTTCAACGTCGAGCAGACGACCCGCTCCAACACCACGCTTGCGCTGAACGCGGCCGAGCTGCCCGACCTGATCGGCGCCTACCTGTCTGGCGGCAAGGTGAGCCCCGAGGTGACCCGACAGTTGCAGGACCTCAACGCGAAGCTGCGGGAGATGGCGACCATCAACACGAGCCTCGATGCACTGCGGCAGATGCGGAGCGACCTCCAGAACCGGACCCAGGAGCTCCGCCAGAATCTGGCGGCCATTGGCACCTCGGCGACCAACGCCGACCTGCGCCAGACGCTGCTGGACCGGCTCGCCAACTCCGAGAAGGAGCTCGAGAAGCTGGTGGGCCGACTGGTGGAGGGCCAAGAGCGCTCTTCGCGGCTCCGCATCGAGGCGTCGGAGCTGCTGAAGAACATCACGTTGGGCGGCTGACCGCAGGCTGCGGCGCCAGCCGTCGACCGGTTAGGTCAGGTCGACGCGGAGGAGGGTGTTGCCGAGGTAGAGGTAGTCGCCATGGGTGACATCGCTCTTGGCAGAGATCTTGATGTAGGTGCCGTTGGTCGAGCCAAGGTCTTCGAGGATGGCGGTGCCGTCGTCGGAGCCGAGCAGGCGGGCATGCTTGCTGGAGAGGTGGGCGTCGGAGGTGAAGGCGATGGACGAGCCCTCGCCGCCGATGGTGAGCTCGTTGTTCGACGAGGTGGCCGAGAGGCCGGGCTTGCCGCCCTCGAGGATCTGAAGGAGGCGGAAGGTGCCCTTGCGGCGCGGGCTGGTGAGCAGCAGCGTGCCGTCGGCGGTGGGGTGGCTCTCGGCAGGGTTGACGAGGTCGTAGCGGAAGAGCTGGTTGCCCGTGCGGATGACGTCTCCGGCCTTGAGGACAGCCGTTCCGCGGATGCGGAGGAAGGTGCCGTTGCTGCTGTGGTCGGCAATCTCGATACGGCCCTTCGTCTTGGTGAGGGTGGCATGCGAGACGCTGACGCTGAGGTCTTCGGCGAGGATCACATCGCCACTCTTGCGGCCGATCTCATGCTCTGAACCGCCGAGACCGACGGAGAGTCCATTGGGGCAGGGGCCGGAGACGACGGT
>CAIWGR010000474.1 GCA_903912275.1 uncultured delta proteobacterium | reverse complement strand
TGGCGAGGAGCGCAGCGAGCAGGCTGCCGGCGAGCCCGGCCCCGACGATTGCGATGGGTCGTTCGTCGGTCAGCATACGGGCCTCTCCCAAGGCTGTTCGTCGTAGATGGCGGCGAGCGCTTCTGTGAAGCGCCCGAGCTCCTCGAAGGTGTTGTAAAGCGGGGTCGGCGCCGCGCGGACCACATCCGGAGCGCGGAAGTCACAGACGACGCCGCGCGCGAGGAGCTGGTCGCAGACGCGGCGGGCTGCGTCGCCGACGCGAATGGAGAGCTGGCAGCCGCGCTCGTCTGAAGGCTCGGGCGTGAGGAGCAAGACCTTGTCGCCGAGCCGCTCCTGAAGGAGGGCGCGGAGTTCGCTGCCCATGCGGAGGGACTTGGCGCGGAGGGCGTCGAGGGGCGCCTTGTCGAAGAGGCCCAGCGAGGCGCGTAATGCGGCGATCTGGAGCACCGGCGCGTTGCTGACCTGCCAGGCGTCGACCGAGTGCTGCGGCACAAAAGTGCGGGGCATGGTGAAGCGGGTGGCAGGGTCGTTGCCCCACCAGCCTGCGAGGCGGTGGAGGCTGGCGTCGCCGTGGTGGCGCTCATGAACGAAGAGGCCGCCGACGCCGCCCGGCCCGCTGTTGAGATACTTGTAGGTGCACCAGACCGCGAAGTCGGGCGCCGTCTCGTGGAGCGTCAGCGGCACGTTGCCCATCGCGTGGGCGAGGTCGAAGCCGACGCTGGCGCCGACCTCACGGGCAGCCTTGGCGATGGCGTCGAGGTCGTAGCGCTGCCCCGAATAGTAGTTCACGCCCGACCAGAGAATCAGCGCAAGGCTGTCGCCCGCTTGGCGGATGGCGTCGATGATGCGGTCGGTGGAGATGATCCCGCGCGCGTCGCCTGTGAGCTCGATGAGCGCCTCCTCGCGGGTGAGGTGGTGGAGTTCGATGTGGGAGGCCATCGCGTAGCGATCGGAGGGGAACATCTCCGCCTCCATCAGCACCTTGAAGCGGCTGCTGGTGGGCCGATAAAAGGAGGTGAGTGCCATGTGGAGGTTTGCGGTCAGCGAGCCCATCGCGGCCACCTCTGTGGGCTTGGCGCCGGCGAGGCGAGCAAGGCTGTCGCGAAGCTCGAGGTGGGTCTCATACCAGCTGTGCTGGGCGTGGAAGTGGCCCTCCACGCCAAGACGAGCCCAGTCGTCGAGCTCTTGCTCGAGCGCCGCGCGCGTCGCCTTGGGCTGCAGCCCGAGCGAGTTTCCGCAGAGGTAGACCTGTGGCTCGCCGTGGTGCAGCGGCAGGTGGAACTGCGTGCGGAGGTGGGCGAGCGGGTCGGCGGCGTCGAGCGCGAGCAGATGGGCGTTGTCAGTCATGGTGCGTCCTGAAGAGATCGGCCTGCGCCGCCAAGCCAATCGATGGCGTTGCCGCGGAGGAGACGACGCTCGGCGTCGGGCGCGAAGCCGGCGGAGCGGATGAGCGCGCCTGGCTGCGCCTCACCGAGGGGGAAGGGGTAGTCGGTACCGAGTGCGACACGGGCGTCGCCGTAGAGGTCGACCGTGAAGCGGAGGGTGCGCAGGTCGTGCACGAGCGCGTCGACCCAGATTTTGTTGAGGAAGGAGGAGGGCGGATGCTCGGTGCGGGTCTGGCAGAGGTCGGGCCGCGCCTCGAAGCCGTGGTCGATGCGGCCTACGGTACCCGAGAAGGCGCCGCCGCCATGCGCGAACATGAACCGGGTGCGCGGGTAGCGGCTGAGAACACCGCCCATGGTGAGGCTGCAGATGGCGAGCGAGAGCTCCATGGGCATGCCCACAAGCCAAGGGAGCCAGTGGCGCGTCATGTGGCTCTGGCCGAGCATGTCCCACGGGTGAACGAAGAGCGACGCGCCGAGGTCGTTGGCGGCCTGCCAGAAGGGTTCGAGCGCCTCGTCGTCGAGGTTCCAGCCGTTCACATGGGTGCCGATCTGCGCGCCGGCGTGACCGGAACGCATGGCCCGCTCGAGCTCTCTCGCGGCGACCTCAGGCGTCTGAAGTGGCACGGTGGCGAGGCCTGCAAATCGGCTCGGGAAGCGGGCTACAAGGTCGGCGATGTGGTCGTTGAGGAGCATCGCGAGGTCGAGCGCCTGGGCGGGCTGCTTGTCGTAGGAGAACATGACCGGCACGGTCGAGAGCACCTGCGCGCCCACACCCGCCTCGTCGCACTCGCGCAGCCGTACGGCCTCGTCGAAGCAGTTCGGGTCGACCTCGCGGAAGACCTTGCCGTCGCGGAGCATGCGGGAGCGGCAGCCCGGGCAGTGTTCGAGCTGAACCCACCCGCCGGATCCATACCGCTTTTCGAGGTCGGGCCAGTGCGGCGGCAGGATGTGGGTGTGGACGTCGACGGTCATCGGAGCGCTACCGTCTGGGGGTCGTGGACTTGAGCGCGCCGCAGGCCTTGCAGGTGCGGAGGCTCTCGCTGGCATTGAAGTTCTCGATGACCGCCTTGAGCTGCGTGGCGATGTCTTCGAGCGGGAAGATTTCTTCGTGGAGAACGTTCACGCAGTCGTCGCAGTACCAACGGAGTTTGTCCTCTTCGCCCGCCGCCCGCTTGCGCTCCATGACCAGCCCGACGGTATCGGGGAAGCGCTGCGGCGAGTGGGGTACCCACGAGGGGAGGAGGAACATAGATCCCTCCTTGATGAGGATGTCGCGGAAGGCGCCCTCGTCCACCACGCGGAGGACCATGTCGCCCTGCACCTGGTAGAAGAGCTCCTCGCCCGGATCGATGTGAAAGTCGATGCGGGCATTGGGGCCGCCGACCGCCATGATGACGAAGTCGGAGTCTTCGTAGATTTTCTTGTTGCCGACAGGCGGCTTGAGGAGGTGCCGGTTTTCGGCAATCCAGCTGGGCAGGTGAATCGGCGGCATCAGGGCCATGGCGGGTCTCCGGAAGGGCTAGGAGGCGAAGTGGAGGTCGACTGCGCCGAGCCCCTCGAGGATGATGCGGGCATGGTCGCCAGGTGCCATCGCGTGGGCCGCGGTGAGGCCGCCCGTGAGGATGACTGCGCCCTCGGTGAGCTCCGTGAGTCCGTGGCCGCGGAGCATGTTGAGCAGCGCTGCGAAGGCATGCTTGGGGTGCTCCAGCGCAGCCGCTGTGCTGGCGGCCTCGATGAGGGTGCCGTTCTTGTAGAAGAGGACGCCAAGGTTGCCGAGGTCACGCGAGAGCGGGAGCCGCTCGCTGCCGAGCAGGTAGCCTGCTGCGGAGGTGTTGTCGGCGATGACATCGGTGACGGAGAACTTGTAGTCGCGGTAGCGGGAGTCGAGGAGCTCCATCGCGGCACAGGCATGGTCGAGCCGGAGCCAGGCCTCGTCCGGGTGCATGTCGAGCGGGATGGAGCGGCCGACGACCACAGCCAGTTCGGGCTCGACGCGGGGCTGGATGTAGGCCGCGCGTGAGAGCGTGGCGCCGGTTGCGACGCGGGAGCCTCGGGGGAGCAGCCCGTAGATAGGCGTGGAGAGGTTCATCTGCGCCATCTTTGCACGGCTGGTGAAGCCGAGCTTGAAGCCGTCGAGCGCGGCGGCAGCAGCGGGCCAGCTGCCGGCTGCGGTCACTGCGTCGTGGTGCTGAACCGCGTAGGCCTCATCGAGGCTGATTGCGCCCCAGCGGCCCTCGAGTTGCTCAACGGCAGTGAGTGAGGCGCGCGCGTCGCGGAGCTCGTCGGCGATGGCGGGGATCCGGTCGGGTGAGACCATCTAGCCCTCCTTGAGGAAGGTGGCGGAGGCAGTGCCGAGGCCGGAGATGGCGACCTCGAGCTGGTCGCCATGGACGACCGGACTGACGGGCCCGAGCGCGCCGCTGAGTATGATCTCGCCGGCGTGGAGGGTGATACCGAGGCGCCCAAAGGTGTTTGCGAGCCAGGCGACGGCGAGCACGGGGCTGCCGAGGCAGGCCGCGCCGGCGCCGGTCGAGACAACGCTGCCGTTCTTGCGGAGGGTCATGCCGCACTGCTCGAAGTCGACGCGGCTCGGGAGGATGGGCTCGCGTCCTGTGACATACATGCCGCTGCTGGCGTTGTCGGCGACGGTGTCGGCATACTTCACCTTCCAGTCGCGGACCCGTGAGTCGACGACTTCGATGGCCGGCAACACATGGTCGGTTGCGGCAAGGACATCGGCCGCGGTGACGCCGGGGCCGGCAAGGTCCCGCTTGAGGATGAAGGCGATCTCGCCTTCGCCCCGCGGCTGTAGCAGCCGCTGGAGCGGCGCAGTGCCTTCGGGCTCGATGACCATGTCGGAGAGCAGCCAGCCGAAGTCGGGTTCGTTGACGCCGAGCCACTCCTGGACGGCGCGGCTCGTCAGGCCGATCTTCAATCCGACGCGACGGGCGACGGGGCCGTGCAGGCCCGCGACCTCCATGCGGCGGCGCACATTGATGCCCTGAATCGCATAGGCCTCTTCTGGCGTGATGGCCGCGAAGGAGTCGGTCAGCGGAGGGCAGGGCGCTCCGGATTGCTGCGCCTGCCAGAGCTGGTCGGCGCACCAGAGAAGGTCGGTTTCGGAGAGGGGATTGCTCATCGTGCTGCTACGACTTTGATCTCGATCAGGAGATGCGGATGGGGAAGTTCTCTGACGCCGACGGTGGTCCGCGACGGCCCGGATGCGGCGTCGAAGAAGCCGTTGTAGACCTCGTTGTAGCCG
>CAIWGR010000473.1 GCA_903912275.1 uncultured delta proteobacterium | reverse complement strand
GCTCGCAGCGTCGCGGGCTGCGGCGCAGGAGCGGGCCGATGCGCAGGCCGACGCGGCGCGCTCGGCGCGGGGCACGATCGGTCGGGCGGTTGCCGCGTTGGTGGGGCAGTGAGGCCGGCCGCCCCAACGCTGCTGAGCACCGCCGACGGCGGTGGTGGCGCGGCGATCGCGGCGCGACGGTTGCACGATGCGCTTGCCGCAGCGGGCCGGCAGAGCACCCTGGCGGTGCGCCATCGCGAGGGTGGCGGCGCCGGCGTTGTGCTGTTCGACAGCATGAAGGAGCGGGCACGCGGGCTCGTCGCGCGGCGGCTTGCGCGCGAGGTGGGCCAACGCAACCTGCGCGGCACGGCAACCTGGAGCGACGCCCATCTCGGCAGCGTCTCGGCGGCCGCGCTCAATCGGCTCCCGGGCGAGGTCTTCAACCTGCATTGGGTCAACGATGGCTTCGTCTCGCTGGCGGCCATTGCGCAGCTCGACCGCCCGCTCGTCTGGACGCTGCACGACATGTGGGCCTTCACCGGCGGCTGCCATTACGACGGCGGCTGCGGCCGCTTTGTCGACGGCTGCGGCCTCTGCCCGCAGCTCAAGCAGCCTGGCCGTTTCGACCTGAGCGCCATCAACCTCGGGCTCAAGCGCCGGCTCTGGGCCAAGACCAATCTGCGCATCGTGACGCCCAGCCGCTGGCTTGCAGGGGAGGTGGCACGTTCGTCGCTCCTAGGTGGGCGCGAGGTGCAGGTCATCCCGAATCCGCTCGACCTCACTCGCTTCGCCAAGACCGATCGCTCCACGGCGCGGCGGGTGCTCCAGATCCCCGACGCCGGGCCGGCCATCCTCTTTGGGGCGCATGCCCTCTCCGATCCGCGCAAGGGGGCAGACCTGTTGGCGGCGGCGGTCCGCTCGCAGCGCGAACGGCTTGTGGAGCTGGGAGCCCACATCGTGGCGTTCGGACGCGACCCCGGCGTTGCTGCCGAGCTTGGCCTGCCGGTCACCATGCTCGGCACGCTCCGCGACGAGCAGACGTTGGCGCTCGCCTATTCTGCCTGCGACCTGCTGGCGCTGCCTTCGCGCCAGGACAACCTGCCCAACATCCTCGCCGAGGCCGGCGGCTGCGAGCTGCCAGCGGTCGCCTTCGATGCCGGCGGCGTGGGCGAACTGGTGGTGGACGGCGTCACGGGCGCGCTTGTGCCGGCCTTCGATGTGGCGGCCTATGGGCGCGCAATCGTGGCGCTCCTCGAGCGGCCGGAGCGGCGCTCCGCGCTTGGTGTTGCCGCACGGGCTCATGTGGCCGCATGCTGCGATCCCGCCGCGGTGGCGGCCGCCTACGGGCGCCTGTTCGACGAAGCCGCTGCTGTCTGAGTCGGCCTATTCAGCCCAGAGGCCGCCGGGCGCCGTGAGCGAGGCGTAGACGCCGCGCAGCCCATCACGCAGCGAGATGCTCGGCTGCCAGCCCAGTGCTCGGATGCGCTCGATATCCATGATCTTGCGGGGCGTGCCATCTGGCTTGGAGAGGTCGTGCGTGATGGTCCCGCCGAAGCCGACAATCTCGGCGACGAGCTCTGCAATCGCGCGGATGGACTGGTCTGCACCGGCACCGACATTGATGAGTTCAGCCTCGTCGGTGTCGCGCAGGAGCATCAGGCAGGCGGCTGCAAGGTCGTCTGCGTGCAGGAACTCGCGCAGCGGTTGCCCCGTGCCCCACATGACCACCTCTTGGTCACCGCGCCGCGCAGCTTCGTGAAAGCGGCGAAGCAGCGCCGGAATCACATGGCTGTTGGTCGGGTGGTAGTTGTCGTTGGGGCCGTAGAGGTTGCAGGGCATGACGGGCAGATAGGCCGTGCCGTGCTGCCGGTTGAAGGCGCGGCAGGTGGTGATGCCTGCAATCTTGGCTACCGCGTAGGCCTCGTTGGTCGGCTCGAGCGGGCCCGTCAGAAGGTAGGATTCGCGGATGGGCTGCGGACACTCGCGCGGATAGATGCAGCTCGAGCCCATGAAGAGCAGCCGCTGCACACCTGCGTCGAGCGAGGCGTTGAGCACATTCGACTGGATGGCCAGGTTGTCGCGGATGAAATCGGCAGGGAAGCTGTTGTTGGCCTGAATGCCGCCCACCTTCGCGGCGGCCAGCACGACGATGTCGGGCCTCTCCGCGGTGATGAGGCTGCGTACGGCGCGCTCGTCCGTCAGGTCGAGCTCGGCACGTGACCGCAAGATGAGCCCGTTGCAGCCCTCCTGCTGAAGCGCCCGGACGATGGCGGAGCCGACCATACCACGATGGCCGGCAACAAAGATGCGGGATGAGGGCAGCAGCCGCATTACGGAACACCCTGTGGCAGGGTTCCGCCCGCCGCCATATCGGCATCCACCATGAGGTGAACGAGCGTCTCGAGCGAAGTGGTCGCCGACCAGCCCAGCAGCTCGCCCGCCTTGGAGGGGTCGCCGAGCAGGAGGTCGACCTCGGTGGGCCGGAAGTAGGCAGGGTCGATTTTGACCCGCTCGACGCCGGTGGCCGCATCCACGCCAACTTCGTCGACGCCCTCTCCCTTCCAGACCAGCTCGATGCCGGCGCGGGCAAAGGCCAGTTCTGCAAACTCACGGACGGTCGAGGTGCGCCCCGTGGCGATCACGAAGTCGTCGGGCGAAGGCTGCTGCAGCATGAGCCACATCGCCTCGGTGTATTCGGCGGCGTAACCCCAGTCTCGCTTGGCGTCGAGGTTGCCGAGATGCACGCACTGCTGCTGCTTGTGCACGATTGCGGCGATGGCGCGGGTGATTTTGCGGGTCACGAAGGTCTCGCCGCGGCGCGGGCTCTCGTGGTTGAAGAGGATGCCGTTGGAGGCATGCATGCCATAGGCCTCGCGGTAGTTCACGACGGCCCAGTAGGCGTAGAGCTTGGCGATGGCGTAGGGCGAACGCGGATAGAAGGGCGTGCGCTCCGTCTGCGGCGTCTCCTGAACCTTGCCGTAGAGCTCGCTCGTGGAGGCCTGGTAGAACCGGACAGCCGGGCCGAACTCGCGGATGGCGTCGAGCAGCCGAAGCGTGCCGAGCGCGTCTACCTGCGCGGTGTAGTCGGGCATGTCGAAGGAGACCTTTACATGGCTCTGCGCGGCCAGGTGGTAGACCTCGTGCGGCTCTGTCTTTTCGACCAGTCGTGCCAAGCGCGAGGCGTCGGTCATGTCGCCGTAATGCAGATGGAGGCGACGCCCCTTGTCATGCGGGTCTTGGTAGAGATGGTCGATGCGGTGCGTGTTGAAGGTGCTGGCGCGTCGCACCAGACCATGCACCTCGTAGCCGCGGGCGAGGAGCTGCTCTGCGAGGTAGGAGCCGTCTTGGCCCGTGATGCCCGTGATCAGGGCGCGGCGTCCCGCGGCGGGCGCCGCTTGGCTGGTCGTCATGAGGAACCGATCGCGCTGCGAGGGGAGAGGGTCGCGGCGGTGACTACAACAGTTGAGGAGCCGCTCGCAAGCGCGACCGCGCGG
>CAIWGR010000472.1 GCA_903912275.1 uncultured delta proteobacterium | reverse complement strand
GCCGCTCGCCTCTGTTGGAGAATCCATGAAGCGCCTGCTCTGCCTTGTGGCCGCCGTTGCGGTCTTGTCTGTTGTGCAGGCTGCGCCCGCGGCCGCCGAGGGGTCCGGAGCGGCGCCCGCCGCCTACAGCGCGGAGCGCCTCTCGAAGGAGGGCTTTGTGCCGGCCGCGCCGGGACAGGCGGTGGAGGACACCGTGCCCGGCGGCCTGTTGATGCTGACGGCCTACGGGGTGCTCTGGACGCTGGTTGGCGGCTATCTCTGGCGGCTCTCGCGCCGGACGGCCGCCACGCAGCGCGACCTCGACGCGCTCGGCCAGCGGCTCGATGATCTCAACGCTCGTCTGAAGCAGGGATAGCCCTCGCCCTTGACGGCCCTTGCCGCCAGCGGTACACCCCGCCGCCCAAACCCTGCGCTTCCGCACCTCCGGTCGGCAGCTCTCAAGTCAACTCCAAGGATGAACGCATGGCTCGCGACGAAGACCTCGACGAAACCTCGGCTGACGAAGAACTCGAAGAAGAGGGGGAACGCGAAGAGACCGACGACGAGGGCGGAGAAGACGACCTCGAATTTGGTAGCGACGAGCCCCTCATTGATGGCGACGGCGACGAATTCGAGGGTGCTGAAGAGGGCGACGAAGACTCGCCGGTCAAGGCGCCCGTTGCCAAGCGTCGCGTAGGCGTCCTTCGCAACATCCCCATGATCGAGGGCGTGGCGAAGGCCAAGCTCGACAAGCCGGAGTTCGCCAAGGAGGTCTTCACGAAGCTCTCCGCGAAGTTCCCCGATGCCAAGCCCAAGAAGTACGAGCTTCGGGCGAGCTTCCTCAAGCATGAGCTTGTGGACCATTCGAAGTTCGGCATGGGCTTTGTGGTCGAGGTGCTCTCTCCGAACAAGGTTGAGGTCATCTTCAAGGACGGCCTCCGGAAGCTTGTCCAGAACCGCTGATTCGAGCGGAGGCCTGGCTCCGGCAGGCCTCCTCGCTTCGCGGCTTGCGGCGCTGGAGTCTTCGGGTCTCCGCCGTCGCCTTTCGCATCCTTCGGGCTGCGTGACGCTCTGCTCCAACGACTACCTGGGGCTGGCGCGCGACCCTGCGCACAGCGCGGCCGTGCTGGCCGCAGCAACGGGCCTTGCGACCGGCGCGGGTGCCTCGCGTCTGGTGTCGGGCAACCTGGCCGCTCACGAGGCGCTGGAGGGCCGTCTGGCGGCCTGGACGGGCCAAGAGGCAGCGCTGCTCTTCTCGTCGGGTTACGCGGCCAATGCGGGGCTGTTCGGGGCGCTGCTGCAGGAGGGCGACGCGGTCTTCTCCGACGCGCTCAACCATGCGAGCATCATCGATGGCATTCGGCTCGGCCGTGGCCGCAAGCATCTCTACGCGCATGGTGATGTGGCGGCGCTGGAGGCGCTCCTTGCCGAGCACCGGGGCGAGGGGCTGGCGGTGATTGTGACCGAGTCGGTGTTCTCGATGGATGGCGACCTTGCGCCGCTCGCTGCGCTGGTGGAGGTAGCCGAGCGGTTTGAGGCGCTGCTGGTGGTGGACGAGGCGCATGCGCTGGGGCTCTACGGAGATGCTGGCGCGGGGGTGCTCGCCTCGCTTGGATGCAGCGCGAAGGCCGGTGCGGTGGTCGGCACTTTTGGCAAGTCGCTTGGCGCGGCCGGGGCCTTTGTGGCGGGCTCGTCGCTGCTGCGGGAGCTGCTGGTGAACCGGGCTCGGTCGTTCGTGTTTTCGACTGCGCCGTCGCCCTTCTCGGTGGCCGCGGTGGAGGTTGCGCTGCCCATCGTGGCGGCTGGCGAACGGCGTGCCGCAGCCTGGCGGGCAGCGGGCTGGATGGCTGCGCAGCTGGAGGCGCG
>CAIWGR010000471.1 GCA_903912275.1 uncultured delta proteobacterium | reverse complement strand
CTCTCCTATCTGGCCGGCCTGGTACCGCTGGGCCCCTACCCATGGCGCATTCACCTCTTCGCGGCGACCTGCACTGCACTCGCTGTCGCGATGCTGCCGCTCATCGCCGATCGTCTGGCGTCGGTGACGACCCGGTTTGCGCTACTGACGGTGGGCAGCTTCACGCTGCTCGTCGGGGCGTCGACCGCGCTGTTGCTGCAGTCCATCCGCGGCGAGGTCTACAGTCTGCACTTCCTGGTGGCCATCGCGACGATTTGGCTGATGGTTTCGGTCGAGCAGCTCGGGCTTCGGGCGCTCACACTGTGCGCGTTGGTGCTCGGCGTCGGCCTGCTCAATCATCACTATCTCACATTTTTCCTGTTTCCGGGCGTGCTCGCCTGGTTGTTCCTCGCGCGATTTGGCCTGCGTGCAAAGCTTTGGGCAGCCGCGACGTCGCTCGCGATCGGACTGTCGCTCGTGTGCGGCTATGCAGCGCTGGTCGCCCGTGGCGCAGCCCGGCCGCACGGGAGCTGGGCCTGGCCGGATAGCCTGCAGAACCTCTACTGGGTGGTCTCTGCGCAGGCCTTCCAGAAGACGGCGGCAAAGGTGGTAACCGTGGATTTCACGACGGGCGTGACCAAGGTCACGCTTCTCTTCATGGAGCAGGTCGGCCCGCTTGGCCTGCTCCTGGGCGCCATCGGACTGATCGGGCTCGCCGCGACCAAGCCTCGGTTCGGGGTACCGCTGAGTGTCATCGTCGTCTTCAACCTCGCGACGCAATTCATCTTCGACTTCGACCCGTGGAACCCCGATGTGCTCGGATACTTCATGGTCTCGGTCGCCGCGCTGGGGCTAGGCGCAGGTTGGCTCCTCCAGTGGCTCGCAGAGGGCGCGGCACACTCGAACATCGTCCGCCTGACCGCCTATGGCCTGCTGCCCCTGACGACGCTGTTCTGGGGCATCGCAGAGACCGCAGACGGACGAACGCGTGATTTGGCAGAATATCGCGAGAGCGAGATCTTCCGCGACGCGGTCTTTCGCAACGCACCACCTGATGCGCTCTGGGTCACGGCCTACTTCGAGACCGCATTTCAGACCTGGTATGCGCAGGGGCCGGAAGATCAGCGGCCGGACGTTGTCCACCTGCACCGCTCCTTCCGAACCTACAGCCACTACGATGCGATGATCGGAGAAGCGGAACCGAGGCTCGCGCCTATCCTCGCGGCGGACCCTTCGGTCGCTGCGTTGTCTAGCTCCGGACTCTCTGCCTGGGCAGCACGCTCCGCCGTGCGCATGGAACCTGATGAACTGGTCTCCAGCGAGGAGCGTCAACACCTTCTCGCAGGCGAGGGCGGCCTCGTCTGGCAGACTTTGTCACCCACGGCTGCGGAGCGGACGCGGGCAGCGGCGGCGTCACTCGCGGTCTGGCAAACGCGGTTCGCAGCGGCCTCGTCGTTCGAACTTCAGAGTTCGCGCAACCTCATCTGGTGGAGCGTCGGCTACGCGCGATTTTTGCAACAGACAGGCGACCGTAGCGCCGCAGCCGGATTCGTGGCGTTGGCGCTCCAACGGTCACCGAACGATCCCGACCTGCTCGACCTCATGCGCCAACTCTCCGACGGTCGCAAAGGGACCGGGAACTAGCCCAACTTCCACTTGAGGCGCAGCACCTGCACGAGCGCTTCTCTGGCGATCTCAGCAGACATCTTGGACACACCTGCAACGCGGTCGGGGAATACGATAGGCACCTCGAGCAGCCGGAGCCCGGCCCGATGGACGCGGTACTTCAGCTCAATCTGAAAGCAGTACCCTGTCGAGAAGACCTCACCGAGGGCAATCTTCTCGAGCGTCTCTCGTCGGTAACAGACGAAGCCGGCGGTAAGGTCCTGGACCGAGAGCCCAAGGATGGTGCGGGCATAGATTCCGCCACCGCGTGAGATGAGCCTTCGCGACAGTCCCCAGTCGACGGTGCCGCCACCTTCTACGTAGCGGGAGCCAATGACCATGTCGGCGTTCTCGGACGCGTCGATCATGGGCTGAAGATACTTGGGGTCGTGGCTGAAATCAGCGTCCATCTCGATGACGCGCTGATAGTCACGCTCGAGCGCAAAGGCGAAGCCGGCGAGGTAGGCCGTGCCCAGCCCCAACTTGCCGGAACGGCGAAGCAGGTGGATGCGGCCATCGACCTTACCGCGGGCCTCGACCAGATCGCCGGTTCCGTCAGGCGACCCATCATCCACCACCAGGACCTCGGCGTCAGGCACCGCAGCGTGAACAGCCGTGAGCATGCGCTCAATGTTCTCGCGCTCGTTGTAGGTCGGGATGATGATGAGCGTCTTCGGATTCATGCCATTGCCTCCATGTCGGGCGCGGAGACTGTCACACCCCAGCGCTGCCGCCAAGCCTCAAACATCATGAGGGTCCAGAGCTGCTTGCGGTGGTCGAATGTTCCGGCCTCGTGCTCCGCCATGAGGCGTTCAACGACGGAGGGGTCAAACACACCGGAAGCAGCGAGCCTGTCGTGGCTGAGTAGGTCGCGCATCTGCTCTCGCAGCGGTCCTTTGAGCCAGGCGGCTACGGGCATCCCGAAGCCCTTCTTCTTACGCGCCGTCACCACTGCTGGCAGCATGGGCCCTACCGCCTGCTTCAACACCCACTTAGCCTTGAGGCCTCGGCCCATCTTGAGGTGGGAGGGCATGCGGGCAACGAGCTTCAACAGTTCGGGGTCGAGGAATGCTGAGCGAGCTTCGAGGCCCGCAGCCATGCTGGCGCGGTCCACCTTGGTGAGGATGTCTTCGGCAAGGTAGGTGCGGATATAGGCGTTCGAGAGCCGTTGGCGATGGTCTCTGCCCTGCGGGGCATCGTAGTGAACGCCCATGACGGCGAAGACCTCCTCTGGGCTCAGCAGCCGACGGCGGTCGCGCGCGAGCGGCTGCGGTCCAGCGTCAGGCAAAAAGGAGCTAAGCCAACGAACATGGCGCTCGACGCCGGGCGACCCAGCGCCGCGCAAGAAGGACTTGGCGACAAAGTCGAGGCTGAAGTTCCCCGTGCTGACCGGCATGGCCCGAAC
The DNA here is from genome assembly GCA_903912275.1 of uncultured delta proteobacterium. Lineage (GTDB taxonomy): Bacteria > Myxococcota_A > Bradymonadia > REDH01 > REDH01 > CAIWGR01. Next base: position 374 of record CAIWGR010000471.1, on the reverse strand, counting down.
CAGCCGCTCGGTGAGGCGCTGAAGCGGACGCGGCAGCCGCGCGTAGGGAGCGGCAACTTCATCAGCTCGGAAGGTCTCGTAACCCAGAAAGAGTTCGTCGCCACCGTCGCCGCCGAGTGCGACTTTGACGTGCTCGCGGGTGAATTTTGAGAGCAGGTGGGTGGGCAGCAGGCTGGCGTCGCCGAAGGGCTCGTCCATGTGGCCCATCATCGCTGGGACCAGGTCAAGCAGGTCCGACGCACCGAAGCGTCGCACGTGGTGCGTGGTCCCTAGGGCCGAGGCCACCGCAGCGGCATAGTGCGATTCATCGAACGAGGGGTCATCGAAGGCAATCGAAAAGGTTTGGAGCGCGCCGCGCGGCATGTCGAGATCGG
>CAIWGR010000470.1 GCA_903912275.1 uncultured delta proteobacterium | reverse complement strand
GCAAAAACGGCCCGCGCCGCGGAACGGGTCACGGAGCTCGCGGCGGTGAAGGCGGCATACGACACGCTGACGGCGGACCGGGGCGCGATCAACAGCGAGATTCAGGGCCTCATTGCAAATTCGGTTGCCGAGCAGGATGCGCAGCAGTCCTCGATCGAAACGTTCACGAAGACCATCAAGACGCTGCGGCAGGCCTCAGCCGGCATCCAGAGCGGGCTGCTGATCACGGAGAAGATCTTCAACCGCCTCTCTGCGACCTTCGGTCGCGTCGGCGACTTCGTAAAGGATATCAAGGAGGGGGTGTCGAACTGTCCACCGACCAGCGTTGGCCTTGCAAACGATGTGACCGCCCCCATCCGCTGCGCCATCAAGGTTACCGGTACCGTTGGTGGCAAGGCCCTTCTGGGCCTCGAGGTGGCGAATGCCATTGCGGCCGACGCTGCGGCGACCACCCGGGAGATCACAGCCCTCCGCTTTGATTCCCAAGTGGCAGCTGCCGAGACCGAGGCGAACCGGGTCAACGAGGAATATGAGACCTCCATCGACAAGATCGACCTGGAGATCGAGCGTCTGGCGCTGGAATTTCCCGCGCAGCATGACGCGCTGGAAAGGGTGCGCGACCTCTGGTTGATGAAGGAGCGCCATCGCGTCGAAGTGGCGCAGGAGCTGATCGAGGAGATCCGGCTCGATCGTGAGGAGCACGAGTTCTACCAGGAGCTTGTGGTCTTGGAGGGCGAGGTGGCGAAGGCGGCTGCAGCGCTGACCTATGCCCAGCTCGACTACAAGCGGGTGGTTGCGTCGGCGACGCAGGAGCGGGCTGAGCTGGTGCGCCGGCGGTTGCAGCGGGAGCAGATCTCGCAGCTCATCGGCGGCCCGCAGGCTGTCTTCTTCGCGGCCAATGGGCTGGTCGAGGCAGAGCGGGAGATCGACCGGGCGAAGCGGAAGATGAACGACTGGCTCGTCTCGCTCGAGTATGCCGCGGTGCGCCCCTTCTACAACGAGCGGATGTCGATCCTGCTGGCGCGGAACACCTACCAGCTCCGCGCCATCGCAGACCGGCTCAGCGACCTCGAGGCCCAGTGTGGCGGCGCGACCAGCCAGCAGGAGGGGACCATCTCGCTGCGCCGCGACCTACTCAAGCTGACCCAGCCGCAGGTGGACCCAGTCTCGGGGCTGACGCTCTCGCCCGAGCAGCGCTTCCGCGCCCTGCTGCTGGCCAGCAATGTGCCAGCCGATGCCCGCATGCGCATCTCGGTCTCGGAGACGGCGCAGCAGATTGCGACCAACGCCAGGGTGGTGAACTTCGACCTCGGCCTGAGTGACTTCGCCAACCTGGCGCTCACCTGCAACGCCAAGATTGCCGGCATCTCGCTCCGGCTCGTGGGCACCAACCTGGGCAGCGGCCAGCCCGTGGCGACGCTGCTCTACAACGGCCAGACCAGCACCTACTCCTGCCAGCCCGGCATCGACGCCTATGTGCGGACCTTCGGGCAGGGCGACACCACCTTTGGCGCTACCACTTCGTTTGTCGTGAATGGCCGGTCGACCTCGCCCGTAGCTGGCATCACCGAGATGGGTTCGCCCTCGTTGAGCTTTGCCGGACTGCCGCTTGCGGGTGGCTTCACCCTCGTCATCGATCCCGCGCTGCCCGCCAACCAGGGCATCAACTGGGATGCGCTCGACGACATCGAGATCGGCCTCTCCTACGGCTGGCAGGATGTCTTCGCGTCGGAGTCCGACTGCGCCAACTCGCTCTAGCAGCGGTGCCGGCGCGGCGCCCTTCAGGCGCCCCGGTGCCCTCATCTTCTCCATTGAATCTCTTCTGAACCTGCACCTCGTCTGGAGCCATCATGCGGCCTCTCCTCCCTCTTGAGCACCTCGCACCCACGGGGCCTGCCCTCCGCTCGCTCTGTCGCACGGCGACCCTGCTGTTGCTGCCGCTCGCGCTGCTGACGGCCTGCGCCGAAGAGGCGCCCGGCGGCGACCCGCTCGCCGAAGACACCGGAACTGCCGCGCCCGCGCCCGACACCACGGCCGACGCCACGAACGACGACACCAAGACCGATGCCGTCAACGACGACGCCGGCGTGGATGCGGCCGACGTGCTCGCCCTCGATGCCAACGATGGCACCCGGTCGCAGGGTACGCTCACCCTCACCGACTTCGCCTTCTGCAACACCAATGTGGACTGCCCCAACGGCATGGGCCTCTGCGTGACCGAGCTCGAGCTCAACCGCAAACCACTGGGCGCGACAAGCAACATGGTGGCGGTGCGCGATCTGCCCGGCTTTGAGAGCATCCCTGTCGGCAAGGCGGGCGTCTGCAGCCGCGGCTGCACCGACCATGCCGACCTCTGCGACTCGCTCCGCGTGGGCGCCGACACCACCCCCTGGAGCTGCCAGCTCGTCTACGCCGGCGCCTCGCCCTATCCTGCGACCGGGCTCCCCTTCGTGGCCAACGCCCCGGAGCTCACCGCCGGCGCCGTCTACGCCTCCATCTGCCGCCCGCCCTTCGAGCGGGCCGCCGCCTTCTCCCCCGACTTCTGCGACAGCTGCTCCGCGGCCGAGTCCTGTGAGAGCAGCTCCTCCTGCTTCGACAACGCACCCTACTCCGACCAGGATGCAGCCGCCCGCACGGGCAGCTGCCTTGTGACCTGCAACTCGGCGAGCGCCAACAGCTGCCCCCGCGGCTTCTCCTGCCGCCTGCCCGGCACGGGCGACGCGATGCTCGGCGCGCCCAAAGAGGGCACCTTCTGCTTCCCCATCACAGGTAGCTGCGGCGCCTGCGTGGACCGCGACAAAGATGGTGTGGGCGTGGGCTCCTGCCTCGCCTCGGGCGGCTCGTCGGCGGTCGATTGCAACGACAGCGATGCCGAGAGCTACTTCGACGCAGCCAAGCCGGACCATGCCTTCCCGGGTTCGTGTGGCCCGAACCTCGACGCCAACTGCAACGGCATCTCGGACGACCGCGAGCAGGTGGGCGTGACCGACGAGACCGGCGCGCTGATCTACGGCGCGGAGCACTGCAACAGCTGCTTCACCGCCTGCGGCGGCAGCGAAGGCATTGGCGATGCAGCGGCGACCCGCACCTGCAAGG
>CAIWGR010000469.1 GCA_903912275.1 uncultured delta proteobacterium | reverse complement strand
CGATCTGGCCTGCTCATCGGCATCGGAGAGACCCTCGAGGAGACCGTCGATACCATCTCTGCCATCGCCGACCTCCACCGCCGCTTTGGCCACATCCAAGAGGTCATCGTTCAGAACTTCCGCGCCCACGCAGGAACCCGTTCTGCGACCGCCGAAGAGCCCTCCGCAGAACACTTCCTGCGAGTCGTAGCGCTCGCGCGCTGCCTGCTTCCGGCCGAAATCAGCCTTCAGGCGCCGCCCAACCTGCTGCCCTGCTCGCTCGGCGAGCTCGTCGCGGCAGGCATCAACGACCTCGGCGGCATCTCCCCGATGACGCCCGACTACATCAACCCGGGCCACGCCTGGCCCCATCTTGGCCGGCTCGAAGCCGAACTCGGCGCGATGGGTCGGCAGCTCCGCGCGCGGCTCCCCGTCTACCCCCGCTTCATCAACGACACCTGGCTCGACGAGCCAGTCCGGAGCGCCATCGGTCGCGCAGACACCGAGCGATGGGCCAGCGGCCCGGTCGCGCCGCAGGATCAGCCATGATCGCGCAGCTGAACGGTCTCGCGCCAGACATCGCCGCCGCGCTCGAACGGGCCCTCACCGAAGGCGAGATCGGCCGCGACGATGCGCTCCTTCTATCGGGCGTCGAGGGCGATGCGCTCGACGCGCTTGTTCGGGTCGCCGACCTCCTCCGCGTCCGGCAGGCGGGCGAGCTGGTGACCTATGTGGTCAATCGGAACATCAACTTCACCAATGTCTGCGTGAAGTCCTGCGGCTTCTGCGCCTTCTCCCGCGACCTCCGCTCCGAGCAGGGCTACTACCTGCCGCTCGAAGAGGTGGTGCGGCGCGCGACCGAGGCGGCTGCGATGGGGGCCACCGAGGTCTGCGTGCAGGCCGGGCTCGCGCCGCGCATGACGGGCGGGGAGTATGCCGAGATTGCGCGAACGCTGAAGAGCGCCCTCCCCCACCTCCATCTGCACGCCTTCTCGCCCGAAGAGGTGAAGTTCGGCGCCGGCAGGCAGCGCAGGCCCCTCCGAGACTTCCTCACCGAGCTCAAAGAGGCCGGCGTCGATACCCTGCCCGGGACCAGCGCCGAGATTCTCGACGACGACATCCGCGCAGCCCTCGGGCCGGGACGCATCAACACCCGCCAGTGGCTCGAGGTGGTGCGCACGGCGCATGAGGTGGGTCTCAAAACTACCGCCACCATGATGTTCGGCCATGTAGAGCAGTGGCACCACCGCATCGACCACCTGCTCACACTCCGCGACCTGCAGCGCGAGACAGGCGGACTCACGGAGTTTGTGCCGCTCTCCTTCGTGCACGAAGAGGCGCCGATTTTTCTGGCCCGTGGCACCGACGCTCTCGCCCCAGGCCCCTCCGTCACCGATCGGCTGCGGCTCTACGCCCTCGCCCGCCTCATCCTTGGCGCGTCGGTTCGCAACCTCCAGGTCTCATGGGTCAAGGAGGGGCTCTCGCTCGCCTCCCGCCTCCTCGGCGCAGGTGTGAACGACCTCGGCGGCACGCTCATGAACGAGAGCATCTCGACGGCCGCGGGCGCTCGTCATGGGCAGCTCCTCACGCCTGCGCAGCTTCGCAAGGTCGCCCGGAGCGCAGGGAGAGTGCCGGCGCAGCGCTCCACCCTCTACCGCATTCTCCACACCTTCGAGGCCGATGAAACCGCCGGCGAGGGCGCGACCGAGCAGCTCAACACCGTCGTGGATGCAGCCGCGACCTTCGGCAGCTACGCAGCCCTCACGCAGGACCAGGCCTTCCGCTACGAGCCGACGGCGCAAGAGCGCCAGCTCTCCGACTAGAAGCGGCCGAGGAAGGCGAGCGACTGGCGGGCAGCGGGGACCTGTGCGAGCAGGCGGAGATCGTCGGCATCGTCCACATCGAGCGCGAGCGGGCCCAATGCCACGGTCTGAAAGCGGAGGCCCGCTGCCCGCGCGGCGCGGCGATGCTGCGCAAGGCTGTCGGGGGCGCCGAGTGCGAGCGCGAGCTGGGCACCGCCGGTAAGTGCCAGCATGTTGGTGCCGGCACCCGAGCGGCTCGGAACGAGCGTGACGGGGCGCGCGTCGGCGCGGCGCAGGCAGCGAGAGATGGCCTCTGGGCTGGCCAGCGGAAGGTCACCCATCACCACTGCGATGCGGCTCTGGGCGTAGGAGTGCGCAGCCACGGCAGCCTGCATTGCTGCGGCGAGGCCCAGCGTCCCCTTGGGCTCCGACCAGGCGAGCACGCCCGCGTCAGCTGCCCAGTTTGCCGCCTTGCCGCTGCCCGTCACAACGACGATGCGCTCGACCTCCTGCGTCTGCTTGCAGGCCGAGACGACCGCCGCTGCCGCGTAGGCGGTGAGCTCCCGTCGCTCTGCAGACGAGAGGCAGGGCGAGAGCCGCGTCTTGCCGCCACCCAGGTCGCGGAGTGGCACAAGGACCGTCCAGCCGGGGCCGCCCGTCATCGGAGGCTTCGCGCCGAAAATGCGAGGACCTCGCAGGCCAACCGGCGGCGCCCCTCGATGCCACCCATCACGGTCGCGCAGCCGTGCACGATGCGCCCGTCTCGCAACAGCGGCGCCTCATCCCCCTGCTCCACCACCCAGGCCGAGACGAGGTCGCCATACCAGTCCGCGACCGCAGCCGCCGACGCCTCGCGCTGTTGGAGCGACGCAAACATCTCCACCAGGGGCCCCTTCACGGCACGGCCGTTCACAACCGGGCTCACGCCGACGACGGGGCGGCCGCGAAGCAGTTCTGCGAACCCCGGCAGTGCGAGCATCGGCGCAATCGAGACAAAGGGATTCGAAGGCGCGACGATGATGAGGTCTGCCTCTGTCAGCGCATCGATGACCTCCGGCGTCGGCACCGCGCTTCCCGCAAACCGGATCGCCTTCGCAGCGGGCACGGCCCGATGGAGCACCAGCCAGTCCTGAAAGCGGAGTTCGCCCAATGCGTCGGTCGCGATGCGGGTCTCCCAGCGCTCGTCCGTCGCAGGCAGGACGCGGTGAGCCACACCGAGCGAGCCCGCGACCTGTGCCGCAATCTCTGTAAGCCGCTGCCCCGCCGCGAGCCGCTGCGTTCGGAGCAGGTGGAGCGCGAGGTCGCGGTCGCCAAGCAGAAACCAACCGTCGCCGCCGAGCTGCCGCATGGTCTCGAGCAGCGCGAAACTCTCCGCTTCGCGTCCCCAGCCCCGCTCCTCGGGCGCAAGCCCGGCGAGCGTGTAGGTAACAGTGTCGAGGTCAGGGCAGATCCGGAGCCCCCAGTGGTCGAAGTCGTCGCCTGTGTTGACGACCAGCGTGAGCTCCTCGGGACCAAGCTCAGCGGCGAGACCCTGTGCGAGCCTGGCACCCCCCACGCCTCCAGCCAGTAGAACAACCCTCATTCGGACCTCGTCCGTTGTCCGCCCGGCGCGAACACATCCTGCTCCGGAGCGCGAGAGAGCTGCGAGGCTGCGCTCTCAGCCGGCGCAAAGTGGAGCCCCCGGACGAGCACCACGCCGCGCCCCTCATCGGCCTGTCCGGCCACCAAATCTGCAGCTGCAGCCACCTGGTCGGCAAGGCCCGTGACCGTGATCTCGAGCGTGCGGCCAAAGAGGTCGGTCCGGCCCCGCTGGTCCCAAAGTGCCGGCAGCCCTGCGAGCCCGATGGCGGCGCCAAGTGTGCCTATGCGGAAGGGG
>CAIWGR010000468.1 GCA_903912275.1 uncultured delta proteobacterium | reverse complement strand
GTTCGCATCCTGCGGTGAGCTCCCGGATGCGCGCGACGCTTGGGTCTGCAACGTGCTGGCAGAAGACAACGAGCTCATGCTCGGTCGCGACGCCGAGCGGGTGGAGGCGAAGCTGCAGGTGATGACAGAGGACCCCTACCTCTGGTTCCGCGGCACGGCCGGGCTCTTCTTCCGCGAGGTCGTCTTGCCGGCCAACGGCTGGGTCTTTGCAGGTGGAAAGGCCGCTGAGGCCTCGGATGTGCAGCTGGTCGGCGATGCCCACATCGAGAACATCGGAACCTATCTCGATGAGGGCGGCCTGCTTCGGGCCGAGTTCAATGACTTTGATGCCGCTTCGTTCGGCAGCTTCTGGCTCGAGGTCTGGCGGCTTGCGAGCAGCTTTGCGGTCCTCGACAAGCCGGGCCTCGAGGCCGGGTCGCCTGAGACCGGGCGGGCCTGGGCCGGCTGGGTCGCAGAAGGATATGCAGATGCCGTGCTCGACGAGACTGCTGCGGCTGGGCGTCCGCTCGTCGACAACGGTGAGGGCGGCGAGCTGCTTGCAGACCTCTTTGCCAAGGCGCGCAAAAAGGGTGGCGAGCGCGACGAACTGGCCGACGAGACCATTGTTTCGGCCGGTGAGCGAAAGTTTCGGTTTGCCGCCTATCCGGAGCGCCAGCCTCTGAACGCAGACCTCCTGATTGAGCCGACCGCAGCGGAGCGGGCGCTTGCCGAGCGCGTCTATGCGCAGGTCGCAGCCTCGGACGGCGCTGCGCCTGGCGCGCTGCTCGGCGTGGCGCGGAGGCAGGGCGCCGGTGTGGCGAGCATGCCCAACCTCCGGCTCTACCTGCTGCTCGACGGCCCCAGCGAGCGCCGCGAGGACGACCTGATCCTCGAGGTGAAGGAGCTCCTCGATGCGCCGATTTGGTTCGACCCGCGCCGTGGCGATGACTGGGCCGCGTCGGAGCAGGGGGAGCGGGTGATCGAGGCACAGCTCGCACTGCAGGGGCAGCCTCAAACGGATCGCTGGCTGGGCGCTTTCCGCGACGGGCAGATGGCCTTCCGCATCCGGCAATACACAGACTTTCAGGCAGGCCTGGACCACGCAGATGTTCAGTCGCTGCTGCTGCGCGGCGAGGAGCTGGGCGACAATGCCAGGCTTGTCGCCCGGGCCGCAGGCCGGCTGCTGGCACGGAGCCACCTGCAGGCACCGCTTCGCGGTGGCGGCGGGGCAGCGCCGGTGTTGCGGCGCGCGCTCTCGGGCCGCCGCGACGAATTTGTGTCGCAGGTTCAGAGCGTCGCGGTTGCAATGGCGCTCGCGACCTATGCAGACCTCCTCCACTTCCGGGAGGATGGCGTGATCGAAGACTGTGTCTCACCTTGGAGATGAAGATGAAGCGTTGGATCGCATCTCTGCTGCTCGTTCTGCCGATGGCCGCCGCTGCTCAGGCCGAAGAGCTGACGGTGACCCCTCAGTTCAGGACGACGGCGCTGTTCGAAGATGACCGCACCGGTGGCGACGAACGGACTGCCTTTACCCTCTCTCGGAGCGAGTTCGGCGCCATCTTCTCGGACAGGGAGTGGAGCCTCACGACCATTGGCGAGTATGTGCGCTCTGCCGCGCCGGGGAGCCTCTTGGGCGTTGCCGGGAACTCCTACATCCTGCGGCCGCGTCAGCTGGAGCTCGCGCGGACCGAGACCTTCGACGAGGTGTGGCACCTGACGCTGTCGGGAGGCGTGCTTGTCCGATCCTCCACGCGCATTCACAGCGCCGATCCGCTCTCGGAGATGGAGGCGAATGCGGTGCGCCGCTTCATGGGCGACGATGTGTCGGATCTGGGTGCCGAAGTTCGGGTTGGGTACGACGACCTGGTCGAGGCCTCGGTCGCCCTTCACAACGGCGAAGGGGCGAGCGACGCAGAGCGAAACGAGGCAAAGAACCTGACGGCTTCGCTGGTGGTAACCCCCGGCGGCCGCGAGGGGTTCTGGGGTGTTGTCCCGCGTCTGGAGGGATACCGGGAGCAGGGGACCCTGGGCTCCGGCGATGAGGAGGTGACCCGGACCGAAGGGCTCCTGTCTCTGACGCATGCCTTCGGGGTGCTGCGGGTGCGGTACGGGGTTGCGTCGGGTGGAGCGCTTCGTCCTGGGAAGGATGCCTCGTGGCTTCGGACGGCGGTCTCGACCGCACCGATCTATGCAGGGCTGTCGCTCGTCGGCCTGCACGAGCAGTTCTCTCCCGACAGCGCGGTGGATGGCTCGATCACACGGCTCGGCGGTGGTCTTCGTTGGCAGGGGGAGCCCAGTCTGGTGAACCCGACGGCGACGCTCTGGTGGGAGCAGCTGTCGAGCGATGAGGCGGCCGCTTCGGTTCCGGGAGCCTCCTCGGCAACGGAGGGGAGCCGGATCAGGCTCGCGTTGACGCTTCGAGACCGTGGGACTAGCCCTCGCCCGTAATCGATTGGATGTGTCACCACATCGTCACACACAAGTGCCAGAACTATTGCACTTTATGCACGCGTTCGTCGCGATGCTCTCCTAACTCGCCGACAACACTCAAATCGTGCGTGCGCCTCCCGCGTCCGCACAACCCTCCCAAGGTATGTTCATGCTGCACCGATTCGTTGTCCGCGGAAGAAGCGCGCTGCTCTGTATCACCATCGCCGGATTGGCGGCTGCATGTGACTCGTCGCCAGAACAGGTGGCTGTTGCAGACGCGGGTGTGGCGATTCCTGATGGGGGCCTCGCGCTGCCCGATGGGGGCCTCTCGGTTGCCGATGCGGGTGTTGCGGGCGCGCTCTCCTCGGAAGGGCAGCTGACGCTGGCCGAGTTCCGCGGTGTGGTCGATGTTGCGGCTGGGAGCATGAAGTTCGAGATGCTGGAGGGGGACGAGGTCACTTCGCCGGCGCTGCGTCGCCTGCAGCAGGGCCTCTGCGCGCTCACGATTGTCCAGGATGGAACGCCTGGCAGCGGCCCTGCCGACTCGCTTGAGCTTGTGACCGCTGCGACAGGCCTCGATGCGGCCTGCACGGGTTACGCGGCGAGCCCGCTTTTCTGCGGTGATGTGACGGTCCGGTCGTTCTACACCGCGGCCAAGAACAACGTCTATGCGCAGATCACCACGCTGGTGCCCTCGACGGGCTACGCTGTGCAGAATGGCGATAGCATCCCGGGCGCCTCGAGCGGCCTTGGCTCCTTCTCCTACGGCAACCTGGCGGCAGCGCCGGGCCCGAGCAACAGCGCGACGCGCCCCTGGGTCTTCGCTCGCGCGGGCGGTAACTTCACCTTCCAGGGTCGTGTGGTCGTGGACGTCACCGAGCTCTGCAACGGTGTGGATGAGGACTGCGACGGTCTCATCGATGAGAACGCCGGCTGCTTTGCTGCAGGCACGGCCTGCACGGCGACGGCGGATTGCGCGACCGGCCTTGATTGCAACAGCGGCGTGTGTGGCGCGCCCGGCGCGGCGGGCTCGGCCTGCGTGACGACGGCGAACTGCAACGCAGGGCTCACCTGCCTTGCGAGCGTCTGCACCTCCGTGACGACGCCTGCTGCGGCCGGCGACCTGCTTGTGACCGAGGTCATGCCCCGCTCGATCAGCGGCACGGGCGACCTTGGCGAGTGGTTCGAGATCTACAACCCGACCACCAGCTACTGGGACATCTCGACCTGCGCATGGGACGACAACAACTCGACCAACCTGATCAGCAGCCTGACGCGGCCGTCGACGGGCGCCAACTCGACCATCGTTCCCCCGGGCGCCTACCGGGTCTTCGCCCAGTCGGCCGTGGCTGCCGAGAACCATGGCCTGACCCCCGACTTTGTCTACGACCCGCTGATCGCGCTTTCGAACACGGCTGACCTGATCCGCATCAAGTGTGGCACCACCCTGATCGACGAGGTCGTCTGGACCGCATCGTCGACGGGCTTCGTCGCGCTCGGCAAGTCGGCGCAGCTCGACCGCACGATCCTCAGCAGCACCGCGAACGACGACTACACCAACTGGTGCACCCCCTCGACGCCCACCTACTCGACCGGCTTCTCCGGCACGCCCGGCGCCCAGAACGGCAGCTGCTTCGTCAACCAGACCATCGACCGGTGCCGCCTCGACACCCCCGCGACCATCTCGCAGATCACGGCGACCAACGCCTATGTCTACGGCCGCGTCCGCGTCCTCGGCCTTACCGACCTGACCAACTTTGTTGACCCGAACGGCCTTGTGAAGATGCAGGCCGGCTACGGCGCGACGGGCAGCGATGCCTCGACCTGGACGAACTGGAGCCCGTCGGGTGTTGCGTCGATTGGCTACGGCTCGACCATCACCACCGAGGCTGGATTTGACGAGTACCGGGCGCAGCTCACGGTCCCGTCGACGGTCGGAAACTACGACTTCGCGGTTCGCTTCTCGGGCGATGGCGGCACCACCTGGACCTACTGCGACAAGAACGCAGGCGCCGGCGCGGACGGCTCGGAGAATGGCTACCAGGCGGCCAACGCGGGTGTTCTCACGGCCCGTACGCCTCCGAACAACCCCGGCGTTGGCGGCCTCGTCATCACCGAGCTCATGGTTGCCGCGCAGGATGGCTCGCCCGACGACGGTGAGTGGATTGAGGTCTACAACCCCTCTACGACGCAGACCTACGACCTCGATGGTTGCTCGGTGAGCGACGGCACGAGCAGCGTGGGTATCACGACGACGACCCTCGTCCCGCCCCAGACCTATTTCCTCTTCGGTCGTTCGACCGATTCGGCCGTCAACTTCGGCGCGCCGGTCGACTTTGCTTGGGGCATCAACTTCCAGCTCAACAACAGCGGTGAGACCCCGACGATCACCTGCGGCAGCACGGTGGTCGACACGGTTGTCTACCCGCAGCTCTTTGAGCGCGAGCATGGCGCCTCCTTCCAGCTTCACCCGGGCTCCTTGGACGCGGTGACCAACGACGCGGCGACGACCGCCTGGTGCAACAGCCGCACAACCTTTGGCTCGTTCGGCAAGAAGGGTACGCCCAAGGCAGCCAACCCGAGCTGCAATGTGGCCATCAGCAGCTGCCAGCTCGTGTCGCCGACGACCGCTCAGACGGGCTACGCGGGCGCGACCGCGACCATTTCTGCCGTCTACAGCGTGGCCGGTCTGACCGGCAACACGACGGGCTTCGACTACGCGAGCCGCATCGTCGGCGAGGCGGCCATCGGCCCCGATGGCGCCAACCCCACCGCGAGCACCAGCAACTGGGCCTTCACGGCCGGTGCCAGCGACGCGACCTTCTCGGATGCGGCCAATGACCGCTCGGTCACCACGGCGACCTTCCCCGCCGTGGGCAGCTACGACATCGCCTACCGCATGTCGGGCGACGGCGGCGCCACCTGGACCTACTGCGACACCACCACCAACCTCAGCAATGCTGACTACGCGCCGGCCGACAGCGTGGCGCTCACGACGACGACCCCTCCGGGCCCCCCGACCGCGGCCGGCGACATTATCTTCTCGGAGATCATGGTCAGCAGCGGCCTGGGCAGCACGGGCTCGCCCTCGACCGACCGCGGCGAGTGGGTTGAGGTTCGCAACACGACCGCGAACGACCTCAACCTTGCGGGCTGCAGCTTCACCGACGGCGAGGCGACAACGACCATCGCCGGTTCGCTCGTCATCGCGGCCGGTGGCTACGCCATCTTCGGCCAGGACGACAGCATCGCCGCCAACGGCGGCCTGACGGGCGTTGCGCTGAACTACGACGACGGCATCGCGCTGGCCAACTCGGGCGACAACCTGACGCTCTCCTGCGGCACGCTGGTGCTCGACGCCTTCACCTACCCGAGCTCGTTCGCGACCGCCGGCCGGAGCAAGCAGCTCGCCCCGGACCGCACCTCGAGCACGCTGAACGACAACACCGGCAACTGGTGCGGCACGACGGGCGCCGTCTTCGCCGGCACCCGCACGGGCACGCCCGGCGCCGCCAACACCCCCTGCTTCGTCTGCCGCGCGCAGGCTCCTGCGACCGTGACGGGCGTGCCTGGCTCGGTGCAGTCGCTCACCGCTCGCATCAAGATCCCTGGCCTTACCGACAGCGCCAATGTGCAGTCGGGCCCGCAGGTTCAGTTTGGTACGGGCCCGGACGGTTCGAACCCCAGCACGACCGATCTCGCGCAGTGGAGCTTCGCTGCCGGCGCCGGCACCGTGGGTTGGGACGGCTCGGCCGAGAGCCTCTACGATGAGTATACCGGCTCCTACACCATGACGGCCAACGGCGCTGACTGGGCTGCCCGCCTCTCGGGCGACGGCGGCGTGAGCTGGACCTACTGTGACCGCAACGTTGGCGCTGGCGCCGACGGCTCGGAGAATGGCTACCAGCCCGCCAACGCCGGCACGGTTGCCCCGACCCCGACCTACACCATCACCGACTGCGTGTTGTCTGAGCCGTCCTCTGTCACCGCGGCTGGCGGCACGGCTGCCGCAGTGCAAGGAAGAGTTTACGTTATCGGGGTGACCGACGCGACGACCGGTCTCGACACCAACAGCTCGGTGGTTGTGCAGTCGGCCTACGGCGCCGACGGCACGCTGCCCGCGACCTGGAGCGGCTGGACGACTGCTACGGGCGATGCCACCTACATCAGCGGATACTACGACGCCTACGACGCATCGCTCACTGTTGGCCTTACGACGGGCAGCTACGACTGGGCCTTCCGCGTCTCCGGCGATGCCGGCACCAGCTGGACCTACTGCGACACCTCGTTTGGCACCTACGCTGCGGCCGATGCCGGCACGCTGACGGTCACGCCCGGTACGAACCAGAACTACACCATCACCGACTGCTCCATCGCAGCGCCCACCAGCGTCACGGGCACGGTGAGCACCACCAGTGCCGTTGCGGCGCTTGTGCAGATTGCCGGCCTCACCGACTACTCGTCGGGCCTCAACCTCGCCTCGACGGTGCAGGTGCAGCTTGGCCAGGGCGCCGACGGCACCGACCCCTCCACCTGGACGGGGTGGGCTGCGGCCACCGGCGATGGCTCCTTCTCCAACGCCTCGAGCGATAAGTATGGTGCGACGCTCACGCTCCCCAGCACGGCCGGGGCGAGCGACTTCGCCTTCCGCGTGTCGGGCGATGGCGGCACCAGCTGGACCTACTGCGACAGCACGGGCGGCAGCTACGCGTCGGCCGACGCTGGCGCGGTCACCGCCAACCCGAACGGCTTTGTTGCCGGTAACTTCCTCACAGAGGTGCTTGGTGACGGCGCCGCGGCGCTCTCCGGCAATGCGGCGGCCATCTCGGTCCGCGAGTATGGCACGACGGGCACGCTGGTCACGACGGTTTCGTCGGCCTTCACCAGCACCAACCTGCTGACCGACTCGGGCAGCGCTACCTCCAACGGCTACCTTGGCGCATGGGACGGCATCGTGTCGGTGCCCGGCTACAATTCGGCGCTTGCAACGGCGAGCGTCGCCGCGCTGAACACCAAGGCGGTAAACCTGCTCGGCTTCGACCGCAGCGTCTCGTCGCGCGTTGCCTTCCCGACGGGTGGCCCCACGGCCACCCCTGTGTCGCCCTACGCGGGCAACAACTTCCGCAGCGTGGTCCCCACCTCGGCGACCACCGTCTACACGGCCGGTACCTCGGCGGGTTCGCCCGTCACGGGCGGCGTCTGGTACTACAATGGCAGCTCCTTCGTGCAGATCAGCGCCATCACCGGCTCTGCCCTCACGAATACCCGTGTGGTGGGCCTCTTCGGCGGCCAACTCTATGTTTCGGCCTCGTCGGGTACCTTCTTGGGTATCTCGGCGATTGGTGCGGGTACGCCGACGACGGCCGGTCAGACTGCCACGCTTGTGGTGAACATGGGCACGGGCGCCAGCCCCTACGGTTTCGCCTTCGCCGACACGAACAAGGATGGCACGAACGACCGCGTCTACATCGCTGACGACCGGACGACGACGGGTGGCGGCCTCAACCGCTACGACCTCGTCGCGGGCACCTGGACGCTTCGTTGGAGCCGCCTCTTTGGCACCTCGAATGCGCTGACGGCGACGGCTGGTACGGGCGTTGTTGGCGGCCGCGGCCTCTCGATGACCTACGATGCCGGCAGCGCGACGATCATCGTCTCGACGGCTGATGCGACCCTCAACCGCCTGGTGAAGATTGTCGACGGCAGCGCCAACGGCTCGACCATCCCCACCGCCTACACGACGCTTGCCACGGCCGCCGCCAACACCGTCATCCGCGGCGTCGCCATCTACAGCGACTGCGGCGATGGCCGCGTGGACGGCGCCGAGGTGTGTGATGATGGCAATTCGGTCGACAACGACACCTGCAGCAACCGCTGCCTGCCCGCCCGCTGCGGCGATGGCATCACCCAGACGGGCGAGAGCTGCGACGACGGCAACACCGTGAACACCGACGCCTGCACCAACGTTTGCGCTGCGGCTCGCTGCGGCGACGGCTTCCTGCAGAGCGGCGAAGTCTGCGACGACGGCAACAGCAGCAACACCGACAGCTGCACCAACGCATGCGCGGCTCCGGCCTGTGGCGATGGCTTTGTGCAGGGCAGCGAGGTCTGCGACGACGGCAACAGCAGCAACACCGACCTCTGCACCAACACCTGCGTTGCGGCTCGCTGCGGCGACGGCTTTGTGCAGGGCCTTGAGGCCTGCGACGATGCCAACCTGGTGAACACCGACACCTGCACCAACGTGTGTGCGGCAGCGGCCTGTGGCGATGGCTTTGTGCAGGGCAGCGAGGCCTGTGACGACGGCAATGCGGTGAACACCGACGCCTGCAGCAACAGCTGCGGCTGCGGCACCGGCTACCATGTGGAGCTCGGCGTCTGCATGACCGACACCAAGTCCTGCACGGTTGCCAACGGCAGCGGCACACAGAGCTGGACTGGCAGCGCCTATGGCAGCTGCACGGCGACCGTCTGTGACGCGACCTACCACATTGAGCTCGGCGCCTGCGCGAGCGACACGCGGGCCTGCAGCGAGCTGCCGACCAACACGACGGCCGGCCAGCAGTTCTGGAGCGTCAACAACGGCGCCTACGGCTTCTGCATCGCGACGGCCTGCGACGCGACCTACCATGTGGAGAGCGGCTCCTGCACGAGCGACACCCGCTCCTGCGCCATCACCAACGGCACGGGCAGCCAGAGCTGGAACGGCAGCGCCTTCGGTTCCTGCACGGTGGTGAGCTGCAACAGCACCTACCACTCGGAGGGCGGCGCCTGCGCCAGCGACAGCCGCGCCTGCCAGACGCTTCCTGCCAATACCACGGCCGGCACCGAGAGCTGGAACAACGGCACCAGCTCCTACGATAGCTGCGTGGCTTCGGCCTGCGCCTTGACCTACCATGTAGAGAGCGGCTCCTGCACGAGCGACACCCGCTCCTGCGCCATCGCGAACGGCACGGGTGCGCAGTACTGGGATATCAGCTCCTACGGCGCCTGCTCGCTTGTGAGCTGCAACAGCGGCTTCCACACGAACGGCAACGCCTGCGACGCCAACGTCATCAGCTGCAACGCGACCGACGCCTCGGCTGCGACGCAGACCTGGTCGGGTAGCGCCTACGGCACCTGCACCATCTCGGCCTGCAACGCCGGCTTCGCGCTCGTCTCGAACGCCTGCGTGGGCGGCTGCGGCAACGGCATCACATCCGGCGGCGAGACCTGCGACGACGGCAACACGGTCACCGAGGAGTGCGCCTACGGCGAGCTCTCCTGCTCGGTCTGCAACGCGAGCTGCCAGACCGCCGCGGGCGAGACCGACTTCTGCACCGACAATACGCTCGATGCTGGCGAGTTCTGCGATGATGGCAACACCAGCAACGCCGACTCCTGCAACAACAGCTGCACCTGCGGCACGGGCTACCATGGCCAGGGCGGCATCTGCGCCAACGACGTGCAGGCCTGCGCCTTCAACAACGGCACGGCGACCGAGACCTGGAACGGCAGCTCCTACGGCCTCTGCACGCTGGCGGCCTGCAACAGCGGCTACCACGCGAACGGCAACGCCTGCGACGCCAACGTCATCTCTTGCACCGCCGCCAACACCACGACGGCGACGCAGACCTGGACGGGCAGCGCCTACGGCGCCTGCGTGGCGACGGTCTGCGCCTCGACCTACCATGTGGAGAGCGGCCTCTGCGTGAGCGACACCCGCACCTGCTCGCCGCTGCCGTCGAACACGACGGCGGGCACGCAGACGTGGGATGGCGTCAGCGCCTACGGCACCTGCACGGCGACGACCTGCTCGTCCGGCTACCATGTGGAGAGCGGCCTCTGCGTGAGCGACACCCGCTCCTGCTCGTCGGCCAACGCGACGACCGCGACGCAGACCTACGCGTCGGGTGCCTGGGGCACCTGCACCGCCTCGGCCTGCGACGCGACCTACCATGTGGAGTTTGGCGCCTGCGTGAGCGACACCCGCAGCTGCTCCATCACCAACGGCACGGGCAGCCAGACCTATGCGTCGGGCGCCTGGGGCACCTGCACGGTGGCGAGCTGCAACAGCACCTACCACGCGGAGAGCAACGCCTGCGTGAGCAATACCCGCACCTGCTCGCCCCTGCCCTCCAATGCCACGGCCGGCACGCAGACCTACGCCTCCGGCGCCTGGGGCAGCTGCACCATCTCGGCTTGCGCGGGTGGCTATACGCTCAGCTCCAACAGCTGCGTGAGCGCAGGTACGGCCAACAACATCCTCATCGAGCGGTTCGGCGATGGTGTGGCCGCGCTGGCCAACACTGGCTCGGCTGTCAGCCTCCTCGAGTACACCGCGGCTGCCTCGTTGGTGACCACGGTCTCCTTCCCGACGTCCGGCGGGAACAGGCTGTCTGAATCGGGTACCGCGAGCAGCCAGGGCTACTTTGGCGCTCGCGGTGGTGTGGTGGTTGTTGCCGGTTACGATGCTCCGATCCCGACCACTGCGCTTGTCACCGCTACCGGCATCAACCGGGTTGCCAACGTCTTCAATGGCGACCTCACGCTGGCCAACAGCACCCGCCTCACCTTTGGCGTATCGACGGTGTTGGCT
>CAIWGR010000467.1 GCA_903912275.1 uncultured delta proteobacterium | reverse complement strand
GCGGTCATGGCTCGAACCTGTCCTTGAGTTCGACGAAGGCAAGGCGACGCTCGAAGGCTGCGCGGTCGGCGATGCGGAAGCGGCCCTGCCCGTCGAGCGCGATCAGCCCATCTGCGGCGAGCAGCCGGAGGTTGGAATCGACCAGGGCCGATTCGGCACCGAGCGCTTCGGGGAGATCGGAGGGGAGCTGGTGAAGGCCATCGGCCGGCTGTTCCGAGGCCCGCTCCGACTCAGCTTGGAGCTGGAGGAGGAGCCTGCCGCTCAGGCTGCGGAGGGAGAACACCGCGTTACGGAACTGCCCGTGCGCAACACGTACAGCCAGCTTTCGGGTGAGCCGCAACGCCAGGTCGGGGCGCTCGAGCAGCAGCGACTCGAGCCGCTCACGGGGAACGCGGGCTACGAGCAGCGGCGTGAGCGCGCGGGCGGAGACAGGATAGGTGGCACCCGCGACGAGCGCGACCTCACCGAGCAGCCCTCCAGGCCCGAGCGTCTCAACGAGGTGCTCTTCACGGAAGACCCTGCGCACGAGCTTCACCCGGCCTGTCTGCACGAGATAGATCGCGTCGGCGGGTGCCTCCTGCTCGAAGAGGGTGGCTCCAGCAGGAATCTCCAACGTCGCGTGGTTGGCGGTTAACGCTTCGACTCCCATAAGAGTTTCTCCGACACTACCTGTGTAAACCCTGAGTGACCCTATCTTAACATTCGTAAGATGGGCCAATTCTTGCGCACCCGCAAGCACCGATTGCGAAGAACGCAGTTCGAAACGCGCCAAATCATTGACCTCATCGACATCCGACCAGGGCGGAAGCAGATGGAGCATCAACCCGGCCGCGGACGCGGCTTCAACGGTCGCCTCGAAGAGCCCCGGCTGGCTCCATGGCATGTCCCGGAAGAGAAGCGGGGCGTGCGTTGCGGTGGCCAGCGTGTAGTAGCCACCGTCGGTCGCAGGCCCGATGACGACCTCGGCGCCGCCCAATAGTGCTCCCTTCAAATCTTCCATGAAGGCGTCTGGCAGGTCTGGGGCGTCGGTGCCAAGGAAGGCTACAGCGGTCGCGCCCGCCGCGAAGGCTGCGCTGGATGCCGCCTCGAGACGTGCGCCGAGGTCTCCGTCGACCTGCTTCGAAAGCTTCCAGCCGTCGCGCACTGCCGCTTCGAAGTGGTGGCTCTCACCCGAGACGCAGAGGTGGCGCTCGAAGCCGCTCCATGGCCGCGCGAGCATGTCGCAGAGCATCGCCTCTGCCAGCTCCGCTGCCTGCAGCGGCGTCAGCGGAGGAACAAGCCTCGTCTTGGCAAAGCCAGGTACAGGCGCTTTCGCCATGACAATCAGATGGATGCTCACAACATCCCCGAAAGTTTCTCGCGTGCAATCACATAGAGAATCTTCTTGCCCGCCCGGTAGCTGCCGCGCACCGTGCCACTCACCTTGCTCTGGCCGATGCGCGCACGATACCGGACGCCGACCTCGCGACAGACCAGTCCGCGCGCCGCCGCACGCACCTGCATCTCGACCGTCCAGCCAAAGTCTCGGTCGACCATTTCGAGCCGCTCCAGCGCCTGCCAACGCACCGCGCGAAAGGGGCCAAGGTCGGTGAAGGCGACGCCCCACATCCGGTCGATCAGACGAGTCGAGAGCCAGTTGCCGAACCGGGCGACAGGCATAAGCGAGCCGCGCTCCGCGCCGCCGAGGTTCCGAGAACCGATAACGAGGTCGGCCCCCTGCTCGATGGCATCGAGCAGCAGCGAGGCCTCTTCAGGGAAGTCGGAGTAGTCGCCATCTACAAAGAGGACGGTGTCGGGCGGATCGAGCCGCACCGCTGCAAGCGCTTCGAGGCAGGCCGCTCCGTAGCCCCGCTGCGGCGCGGAGACGACCCGTGCTCCAGCGGCCCGCGCCACCTCCGCGGTGCGGTCGGTTGAGCCATTATCGGCCACAAAAACAGTGCGGATTCGAGGGTCGCGCAGGTCAGCCAGAACCTTCGGCAGCGAGGCCTCTTCGTTGAGCGCAGGGATGACGACGTCGACCAACATGGGCGCCCGATAGCAGAGTTTCGGCGACAGCGAGAAACTCATCTCCCCAACCGCGCGCAGTGTGCTACGAGGGCGCCGAAAGAGGCAGACCGAACCTGCGGCGGAGGCGACGATGGCAGTCAAGAGCGACCACTACACAGCAGCCGGCGTGAACATCGACGCGGGCGACGAGATGATTCGTCAGATTGGCCCGCTCGCAGCCTCGACCCGCATCCCCGGCGCAGTCGGAGGGCTCGGCGGATTCGGCGCCGTCTTTGATCTCGCCCAGGCCGGTTACGCCGCAGGCAGCCCCCGCCTCGTCTCGGGTACCGACGGTGTCGGCACCAAGTTGAAGATCGCCTTCGCCACCGACCGCCACGACACCATCGGCATCGACTGCGTGGCCATGTGTGTGAACGACATCCTCGTCACAGGCGCGCGGCCCCTCTTCTTCCTCGACTACTTCGCCACGGGCCGGCTCCGGCCCGAGGTCGGCGCTGCGGTCGTAGCAGGGGTTGCAGAAGGCTGTCGGCAGGCGGGCTGCTGGCTGGCTG
>CAIWGR010000466.1 GCA_903912275.1 uncultured delta proteobacterium | reverse complement strand
GTCCGTTGCCGGTCGGAAGTGGCCGAGATTTGGGCGACGAAGCTCCACGATGTGGAGCGTGCGATCGACGCCTACTTCGATGCGCTGTCGGTTAAGGCCGACGACCTGCCGGCGATGGTGGCGGTGGAGCCGCTGCTCGCCTCCATCGAGGATTGGAGCCGCTGGCTCGAGGTGACCGAGCGTCGCCTTGCACTGCTCACGGGCACGAAAGAACGGGTGGAGCTCCTGCTCGCCCGGGCGCTGGTGCAGGAGCAGTCGGCGGACGATGTCTTCTCGGCGATTGGTTCGTTGGAGTCGGTGCTGGCGCTGGATGCGGGTCATGACTTGGCCTTCACCTCGCTCGAGCGCATCTTCACGGAGCAGGAGCGGTTTGAAGAGCTCGTCTCTCTCTACGATCGTCGCGCTGTCGCGGCTTCTGCGCTCGATGAGCGCGTCTCGGCCCGTACGAAGGCGGCCGCGGTGCTCGTGGAGCAGCAGCAGGACACGGCCCGCGCCATCGCTTCGCTGGAACAGGCGCTGGAGCTGCGTGGAACCGAGCTCGCCGCACTGGCGAGCCTTGCTGGCCTCTATGAGGAGACCGAGAACTGGAAGCGGTCGGTGGAGCTGCTCGATCGGGCCGCTGACGTCACCGGTGACAACGCGTCGAAGTTGGTCTTCCACTTCCACGCCGGAGAACTGCTCGGCGCGAAGTTGGGCCTGCACGCGGATGCGCTCGACCGTTTCAATCGCGCTCGGGATCTCGATGGTTCGCGCCCCGCGGTCCTGCGTGGCGTTGCATCGGAGCTCGAGGCGCTTGGGCGCTGGGAAGAGGCGGTGAGCGTGCAGCTTGCCCACCTCGAGATGACGACCGAGGTCGTGGACCGGGCAGTGCTGATGACCGCGATCGGTCGGACCCACTTGGTCCATCTTGGGCTTCAGGGTGAGGGTCAGCGCTGGCTCGAGGATGCCCTCGAACTGGATCCGACGCTGGCGCGGGCCGCAGAGCCGCTGCTGCCCATCTACGTGAAGCTCGACCGCGCCGAACGGGCTCGCCCGCTCGTGAAGCTGTTGTTGTCGCAGGAGGAGGAGCGTGAGCCGGCTGCGGCCGCTTCGCTCGAGCGCATCGCGGGCTGGGTGGCGGAGTCGCTGCTTCAGTTCGACGAGGCGCGCGAACATTACGACGCGGCCATTCAGCTCGAGGGTAGCAACCCTGAGACGCTGCTCGGTCTCGCCCGTGTCTCGGCAAAGGTTGGTCAGCACCGCGACGCGGCAGAGGCCTACCAGGAGGTGCTTCGTATGGCTGGCGCTACGCTGGCGGTTGCGCAGCGCACCGAGGTGATGATGTCTGCCGCCCGCTGCTACTTCGAGGTGGACGACCTCTACGGCGCACGGGACCTGGCTGAGCAGGTGCTCGCCATCGAGCCCAACCGGGCAGGCGCGCTGCAGCTTCTCCTGCAGTGCTGCATCGCATCGAACGACGAGTCGGGAGCCCTCGAGGCCAGAACGAAGCTGCTCGAGGTGGTGCCCTCCACCGAGCGGTTCACGCTTCTCGTGCAGATTGGGGAATCGTACGAGTCTGCATCCAACCTCGACGAGGCCGATAAGTACCTCCGACTGGCGCTCGATCTCGAGCCCAACTCCCGCCTGGTGCTCAACAAGCTCCTTCAACTCTATGCGGAGTCGGAGAACTGGCAGCGGGCGACCGAGACGCTCGGGCTGCTCGCCGCGCAGGAGACCGACGCTGGCCGAAAGGCCCGCCTGCTCTTCTCGATTGGAACCATGTTCCGTGATCAGCTCGAGAATGTGACGGAGGCGATTGCCTTCTTCAACCAGGCGCTCGGCGAGGATGCCGGCCTGCTGGAGGCCTTCGAGGCCATCGACCGTCTCCTGACCGAGGCGAAGGATTGGACCGCGCTTCAGAAGAACTACCGCAAGATGATCGAGCGTGTCGGCAGCGACAGCTCCGAAGAGGGCAGGGCGCTTCAGCTTCTCCTCTAC
>CAIWGR010000465.1 GCA_903912275.1 uncultured delta proteobacterium | reverse complement strand
GAGTTCGCCCATGAGGCGGACGAACCTGTGGTGGTCGATGCGCTGCTCTGCATCTTCGTGGAGCGCCGAAGCGGCGAGCTGAGATGCGAGCGTCCAGTTGTGTTCAATCGCCGCGAGCAGCGCCTGTTCCGCGCGCTCGATGGCTGCGGCGGAGCGGTTGCCAATGGCGGCGAAGGCGGACTCCGCAGTGGCGTGTAGCAGGAAGGCATCTGCCGGGTTGTCGCGGGCGGCGGCGAGGTGGGCCTGCAATGCGATGACCTCGGCGGCTGCCTGCCGGCTGCCCGTCACAGCGAAGGCCTCCGCGGCTGCGCCTAGGAGCGCCTCGGCGCGATGCAGCTCTCCGAGTTCGAGCTCCCGCTCGGCGAGCAGGGTCTGGGCTGCTGCGACTGCGACTGGGTCGCAGCCTTCGCGCGCCCTCCGCTCAGCTTCGCTGGCGGCGGCCTCGACCTCGTCCCAGTCGTCTGCGAGGCGGGCAGCTCGCGCAGCCTCGAGGAGCACGCGTGGCAGCAGGTGGTCGAACTGCTGCGCCTGTACGATGGCCTGCGCGAGCCAGTCGCGGGCAGCCTCGAGCTTCGACTCGTGGAGTTCGAGGCCACCGAGCGAGAGCAGGATGTGGATGCGCCCTTCTTCGTCGCCGGCGCGCTCGGCGGAGGCCAGACAGAGTTCGAGGAGCGTGCGCGCCTCGCGTGGAGCGGAGGACTGAAGTGCCGAGGTGGCGAGCGTGCGGAGCGCACGTCGCTGGAGCTCGGTGCCGTCGCCGGCCTGCGGAATGAGCTGCCTGCCTAGCGCGCGCGCGGCGGCGTGTTCGCCGGTCTGCACGAGGCTCTCGAGGAGAAGCGCACTGGCTGCAACACGCCAGCTCTCCGCCTGCGTCAGCTCGTCGGCATCGATGACGTCGATGGCGGAGAGCGCCTGTTCGGCAAGGATGCGCACGCGTGCAAAGTTACGGGCGCGGGCCTGATGGCGCGCGGCGAGGAGGAGCTGGCGGACGGCGGCCTCGTGCTGGCCCGCGGCGAGCAGGTGGCCTGCGAGCTCGGCGGCGCGCGCGGGCTGGTCTGCTCCGAAGTGCTCGGTTTTGGCGCGCGCGGCTCTGGCGTGGAGCGCGGGCAGTTGCGGCTCAGCGCGCTGTAGGAAGAGGGCAGCGAGCGCGCGCGAGTCGAAGCGAAAGAGGTCTGGCTCCGGCTCCTGCAGGAGCTGGCAGTCGAGCAGCTCGCCGAGTGCCTCTGCCAGCGAGAGCGCGTCGGCCGGTCGCGCGTCGCTTTCCGCACGGTGGTCGAGCACCAGGAGGTCGAAGGGGAGTGGTTCGCCGAAGACGGCGATGAGCTCTGCAAGCGCGAGCGACTCTGGCGAGAGCCTTCCGCGCTGCTCGAGGCGTGCGAGCCGATCCCGGAGCAGGAGTGAGAGCTCGTCCGGGAGCTTGGAAGACTGCTGCGCCGCTCCACTCTGGTCGAGCTGGTGGAGGATGAGTGAGGCGATGATGCGCGGGTTGCCCTCGCCCCGTTGCGCGACTGTCTGCGCGAAGGCGGCCTGGCCTGGGAGCGCGGCCTGAGCCCATCGTCGTGTCTCATCTTCGGTCAGGGGCCGGAGCCGGACGAGGTCGAGGAGGCCGCGTGAGGAGAAGGCCTGCAGGGTTGGAAGCCACTCGTCCTGCGCGTTCATCCGCTCATGATCGAGTGTGGCGAGGAAGAACCACGGTGCACCTTCCCTGTGTTCGCGGAGGAGACAGCTAAGGAGGCGTGGGAGATAGCCGTCACGCAGGTGGAGGTCGTCGACCGCGAGGCAGACCGGCCGGTGGACCGCGGCCTTTCGGAGCACCCAGGCGATGATTCGGAACTCCTCGGCTTCGTTCCACGGAGTGCCGGTCTCTACATCGGTCTGGGCATCCAGGAGGCGGAGGAGTTGGTTGGCATTCCAGGCGTGGCGGTCGCGTTCAGGGAAGAGTTCGCAGAGGTGGTCGAGCCAGTCTGCGGGCTGCATGGTGTGGAGACCGAGCGCTGCGGTGAGCGCAGCCAGGAGCGCGGCACGGCCGGAGGTCTCATGGGGCTCCGCGGCGAGGTTCCAGACCTGCATCGCTCCGCTCTGCTCCAGTGCTTCGCGTGCCGCACGCAACAGCCGACTCTTGCCCATGCCCGCTTCGCCCACCAGGAGGCCCGCAGCGCCACGCTGCTTGCGACAGGCCGCTGCCGCCAGTGTCTTGATGCGTGCGAGCTCGCCCACCCGCCCAACGAGAGGGGGCTCTCGAAGGGCGGAGACGCTCCGCGAAGGCTCCGACAGCATGAGCGGTAGCGTCTCCGTTGGCTCCTGCCAGGCGCGGGCAAAGAGGGCCGCGATCGGGTCGGGCAGTGGCATCTGCTCCGGTGGCTGAAATCCGGAGGGAGCCGGCGCCTGATCGCCAGCGGGAGCTGCAGTGGGCGCGCTCTCTGCGAGGGTGCCGAAGTGGCTTACCTGAAGCGTGAAGTGGATCTCCTCCTCCTCTTCGCTCACCGGCGGTGCAGCGAGGGGCGGTGCCGGCGGTAGCGGCAACGCGGGGGGCGGAAGTTCGGGCGCGATGACCGGCTCGGCCTTGCCGACGATGGTGCACTGCGCGAGCACCGCCGACACATCAGCGGCATACATGAAACGGTCTGTCGGCCGCTTCTGCAGGAGCCGCTCGACGGTCACCTTGAGCGGTCCCGCGACTGCGAGGCCGGGGCGGATGACGAGTGCGGGCGGCTGCGCATGAATCTGGGCAAGGAGCGTTGCAGCGACCGAGCGCTCTCGGAAGGGCAGGTATCCCGCGAGCATCTCGTGGAGCAT
>CAIWGR010000464.1 GCA_903912275.1 uncultured delta proteobacterium | reverse complement strand
ATTGGTAACAGGAGATCTGACCGCCGCGATGGTTGCTCACTTTACGGTGAACTACTTCAACCTGCTCGCGCTCGATGAGGCCTGACACGATGCTCCTCGCAGACGCCTACTCCGCCGTGATGGCGCTGGTCGTGACGACCGACCGGGCGGTACTCGTCTACCTCGTGCCAACCGTGCTCCTCTTCTCGTTGGCCATTGTTGCTGCGACAGCGAAGGGACGGAAGCCACTCGAATGGGTCACGCTGTTCGCCTTCTGGTCGACCGTCATCGGTCTCTTGGTGCTCCTGTTTTTTCATGTTGTGCTCCATCGGCCCATCGTCCGCGTAGAGCTCATTGGCTACCCGTAGCCGCAGCGCCGAACTCCGACGGCAGGCTGCGCTCGCGCAACTCCGCGATGCGCTCCTCGGTACAGACCGGGCTGCATTGGCTGCACGCGATCCCATCGCCGAGGTTCGCCGTCTCCCCCACGCGGAGTGGGAGGTCGCCGCGCACCTTGTCGGAGCATTCTGCTACGGCGCGGTACCCCAAATCCGGAAGACGGCCCGCCACCTCTTCGATGCGATGGACGGCGCGCCCACCCACTTTGCCCGGACCATGCGTCGGGGCGACCTCCTCGACCGGCTCGGCGACTTTCGTTACCGCATGACCGCAGCCGACGACCTCGACCGCCTCGTCTTTTCGCTCGGGCGACTGCATGCGGCGCACGGCTCGCTCGAGGCCGCTTTCATCGAAACTGGCGGGGAGGGCGAACTGATCGGCCGCCTCGGCGGCTATGTGGAGGCCCTGCGCGCCTGCTCGCCCGAGCCGCTCTCGAGAGGCTTCGCCTACCTTACGCCGCATCCCGCCTCCGGGTCGGCCATCAAGCGTTGGCTGCTCCTGTTGCGCTGGTTGGTTCGCCCGGACGACGGCGCAGACCTGGGGCTCTGGCACGCGGTCGACCGTTCCGAACTCCTCATCCCACTCGACACGCACACCAGCCGGCTCTCTCGGGCGCTCGGGCTCACCAGCCGAACGACCGTAGACCTGCAGATGGCCAGAGAGGTGACCGCACAACTCGCCACCGTAGCGCCCGACGACCCGGTCGCGCTCGACATGCCGCTCTGCCACCTCGGCATTGCGCGTGACTGTCTGCATCGGTACGCTGAATCGATCTGTGAAGGCTGCGCCCTCCGCCCCCTCTGTGGGTGGGCAGCCGCCAAGCCAAGCCGAGCCAATCGGAAGAAGTAGGAGTTGCGAAATGAGTGTGATGGGAACTTCGCATCGTTGGTTGTTGGCGCTTGTCGCCAGCGCTCCGTTGGTCGCCTGCTCGAGCGACAGCGGCACGGATACCTCAAAGACCGATAGCGGCACCGACACCGGGACAGGCGGGAACGACTCCGGCAGCGGCGCTGATGTGGCCGTGGACACCACCCCGGTGGTCCGCTCCGCAGAGCATCTCTTCTACGCCTTCCGCCGCCGTTTCACGACGCCCGCGCCCGGCGCGCCCGCCTCGGACATCGCTGTGGTCGACGAGGACTGCGAGCCCGATGCCTGCGAGCCGACACCCATCACGGGCGGCACCATCGAGCCTTCGTTTGCCTGCACAAACGGCTGTATCCCGCTCCCCGACCTCTCCGGCATTGTCTTCTCTGACCCCACCGTCCGCGACACGCTCCGGTATGCGCCCCTGGGTCCCGACTTTGCCTTCACCGCACAGAGCACCGTCATCGCCACCGGCGTGAGCGAGTACCAGGTTGGCGGCAGCAAGGTCGCCTTCCGGGTTGGACAGGATGTCAAGGCGTGG
The DNA here is from genome assembly GCA_903912275.1 of uncultured delta proteobacterium. GTDB lineage: Bacteria > Myxococcota_A > Bradymonadia > REDH01 > REDH01 > CAIWGR01. The sequence continues at coordinate 1,626 of CAIWGR010000464.1, read as the reverse complement.
GACGTCGCCAGCCAGGCCACCGTCGCGCTCGGCACCGTTGGCGACCAGTCCGGCGGGTTCACGCTCTCCTCGAACGGAGAACTCGTCTTCCTCAACCGGGTCACGCTGACGACCATGGATGTCTTCGAGGTCTCCACCGCGGGCGGTAGCGAGCGGCTGCTTCAGCACTTCGTCTCCGGCCAGGAGCGGGGAACCGGTTCCTACTATTCGGGGCGTGAGCAGATGGCGCTCTCCCCGAATGGAAAGCTCCTCGCCGTCGTGACCGAGGGGCTCACCTCTACCACGCCTTGCGAGTCCAACACCGACTGCGACGCCGCCAACGGCTTTGCCTGCCTGCTGTCGGCCTCTCCCAAGCGCTGCGTCGCGCAGCAGCTCGTCGTCAACATCATCAACCGCGAAGCCGCGGAACAGCTCGACGCTCCCTGCTTCGATGCCGTCGACTGTGGCGCAGAGCACACCTGCGATCTCACGGCGCCCGCGACGGACGGCACAGGACTCTGCGTCCCGCGCCAAATCGTACTCGGCCCCTCCGGCCCCTCCTCCTGCTCGACGCTCACGCTCGGTGAGTACGAGTCGGCCGTATCGAAGATGGCCTGGCGCGACGACCGCTCGCTGCTCGTCACGGGCCGCCAGGAGTGCATCGGTGCCGCGAGCAACATCCTCGTCACCGACCTCGTCGCCGTCAGCCTCGATGGCACAAGCCCCTTCACCCGATTGGTCGAGAACCCGGGTCAGGCGCACCCCGGGCCGGACTGCTACGATGAGATTCGGCAGGAGATTGTCCCCGAGCACTGCTTCGTGCAGATTCAGAACATGGCCGTGTCGCCCTCAGGCCGCACGGTCGCCTTCGCCGGCACCAAGCCCAGCGCCCGTTCCATCGACATGCTCTGGCGCATCGACTCCTACGGCGAGCGCAAGCGCGAGCTGATGACAGACGACTCCTCCTTCAGCGTCCTCTCCATCTCGCTCCATAGCCGCCCCTAAACGGGCGACGTCGGCACTGGCGAACGAGCTTCCCGCGCGGGTCGGGAGCTACTTCGCCGGCTTCGGAATCGCCACCGGACGGAGCCCTGGGCTTCCGCTCGGAAGCGGCTTCAGTTGCCCCGCGATCGGAGGCAACTTCACGGGCACAGCGACGCCCGAACCCTCCACCATCCCGGGCAGCAGCGGTGTGCCTGCCCCTGTGAAGGTCGCAATGCCAAACCGCTCCGGCTTGTGGAAGGAGCCGCCACCGATCGGGCTCCAGGCCAGCGTGTTTACCTCCCCATTGGAGGGCCGGTCGTAGCGGTAGAAATTGACCCGCACGGTGTCGCCGTCGCGCGGCGGAACGTTGCCCATCGACGGGATGCTCGCGAGCGGAATCCGCAGCTCGGCGAACCAGGCCCGGTCCTCATCGTCGCGCTTGTTCAGCGTCCCCGAGACCGTGACCGCAGACTCCATGTTCTCGAGGTTCCGCGCGCGAGCCTGCTCGAGGTTCCGGTTGGTCGGCTTGGGGAAGAAGGCGTCGAAGACTGCGTTGTTCGGGTTGATCTGGAACTCGAGGTAGTCGGTGCCGTTCTTCTTGGCGTCGATGTACAACTCCAGCACCTCTTCGTCCCATAGGTTGCCGTCGCGTACCGCGATGGT
>CAIWGR010000463.1 GCA_903912275.1 uncultured delta proteobacterium | reverse complement strand
GCTTGGTCCGCAGCGCTGTCGCTGGGGACGGGGCGAGCGCCTTAGGGCTGCTTCCGCGACTCCATGAGGGCCGGGATGGTTTGCGAGAGGCTGACCAGCAGGCTCTTGGGGATGACCAGGCGGAAGACTGCTTCGCTCTTCTCGCGCCGCCAGGTGGTCTTCTCGAGCGGCGTGGAGAGGCCGAAGAGGAAGAGGGCGGTCTCGTTGGCCTGGATCATGCGGGGCCAGGCGGCGATGAAGGCGTCTGCATCTTCGGGTTTGTTGAAGACGAGGCGGCCGTTGACGACGGGGTCGCGGTCGGCCGAGACGACGAGGTGGGCGGAGTCGGGGAGCGGCGTGCCGCTGACGCCGGGGAGGCGGAAGCGGGTGAAGCCACGGGCGGTGAGGTCGACGGCGGGGCCGAGCGCGCCTGCGCCGCCGAAGTCGGCGATCTCGAGGAGGCCGGCGATCCAGCCGTCTGCGCGGATGGGCGGCTTGTTGTCGCCGATGGGGGGCTCGGGGACTGCTGCCGCGGGCGGGAGCGAGGTTGGCGCCGGAGGCAGGCCGCTGCCTTCGCGTATCTCGAGCTGCGGCTGGGTGGGGCCTGTCTGCCCGCCGAGCTGGGGCGGGGTGAGCTTGGGCGAGAGGCGGGGCAGGGTTGGGGTGCCGTCGCCGGAGCCTTCGGGCTGCTTCGAGCGCTCGATGGCGCCCTTCACCTGGCCGGGGTCGGGCGCGCCGTCGAGCAGCGGCGCCATGAACTCGGGGCGGGTGAAGATGAAGAGGCCGTCTGTGGGGATGAGGAAGAGGCGGGGGTCGTTGATGCGCGGCGCGACGAAGGGGTGGCCGAAGAGCCGGCCCTCCTTCTGCTCCCAGGTGACGCCGCCCGGGATGGAGGCGGTGAGGGTGCGGACGACGGCCTCTGGCGGCATGCGGTGGACGGCGGCGAGGAAGGTCTGGTTGACCCAGCGGGGGTCGGCGCTGGCGATGAGGAGGGCGTCGACGTCGCGGAAGGGGTCGAAGGCGCCGGAGCCGACGAGGGCCTGCCAGTCGGGCAGGGCGCCGAAGAGGGCGCGGAGCGACTTCTCGTGCTGGCTGGCGCGGATGCGGTCCATGCGGAGGATGGCGGTGAGGATTGCGCCTTCGGGGCCCCACATGCCCACGTCGGTGGCGACGGGGTGGAGGGTGCCTTCGGGGTAGCCGCTGCCGTCGCTGCCGGCTGCGGTGTCGGTGGTGGGGTTGGTCGGTGCGACCGGCGTTGGGGGCGTGGGGTTGGTGGGCTCCGACTTCTCCGGCTTGGCCTCAGGCTTTGGCTCCGGTTTTGGGGCCTTCTCCTTTGGCTCCTCGGGCTTTGGCTCAGGCTTGGGCTCCTCGGGCTTTGGCTCGGGCTTTGGCTCTTCGGGCTTCGGCTTTGGCTCCTCGGGCTTGGCAGGCTCCGGCGTTGGCGGAGCAGGCGCTGCCGGCTTGGGCGGTGGCGGCGAGGACGCGCCCTTTGGCGGCACAACGCCGGCCCGCTGCAGCAGCGCGATGCCGACCGAGCGGCTGAACTCAATGTCGGGCTCGGAGCTGAACATCTGGCGGATGTTGAGGCCGAAGTAGAGGGCGCCGTGGATGAGTGCCGAGAGCAGCGCGCAGAGCAGCAGGGTGCGGCTCTGGAGCAGCGGCGCAAAGAGTCCCCGCTTCTTGGGGGCCTCGATGGGCTCGTCGGGCTCGTCCTGCGCTATGGGTTGCCGGTCTTCCATGGGTCCTACAGTCTGCCCCAGCGTCGTCTGAGAATCCACTCTGCGCCGAAGAGGAGGCCGAGCAGGGCGAGAACCCACGACTGGTTCCACAGGGCGATGACGCGCCGTCGGTTCACCTGTTCCATTTTGGGCTCCGCAAAGCTGAGCTTGGAGAAGGAGAGGTCGTCGGCCTCCACGAATGTTCCGCCGCCGGCCTCGGCCAGCCCTTGGAGCAGTTCAGGCCGGGGCTCGAGGTCGGCCCACTCGAGCTGCGAGGGCAGTGCGAGGAGGAGCTTGGTGTCGGTGAGCAGCTCGGCGCCGTCGCCCTTGGTGGAGGCCACGAGGCGGTAGAGTCCGGCCTCACCTGCAGCGAAGTCGTGGACGAAGCGGCCCTGCGCGTCGGTCTTGAAGGGGAGGGTGGAGGCGGGCTTTTGAGCGGGCCGCTCGAGGTCGGCGAAGGGGGTGTAGTAGACGGTGAGCTCGCCTTGGCGGTCGACGGCGGGCTGGTAGTCGTTCTCGAAGAGCCGGACGGTGAGGGTGGTGGTCTCGCCGGGTTGGCTCTCGCTGCGGGGCAGGTCGAGCTGGACGAGGTTGAGCTCGGGGTCGCGCATGAGCCAGCGGATGGAGCTGTTCCAGAAGCCGGAGTGGCCGCGGCCGCCGTGGCCTGCGAGGGTGTCTTCGAAGCTCCACTTCCAGCTCTCGTCGGTGGTGACGGCCATGGTGCGGCCCTTGCCCATGTTGGTGACGGCGATGACCGGCATGGCGTGGCCCGAGGAGGTCTTGAGCGTGGGGTGGGTGGCGAGGACGGTGGCGCCGTCGCGTGCGTCGCCGACGAGGTTGGTGCCGAGCACGGGGGTGAGCTCTTCCCACTGCTTGCGGTTGCGGACGGGGTCGAGCTCGACGCGGGTGATAGGGTGAAGCAGGCCGGCGGGGGTGAGCTGCGGGATGAAGGGGGCGAGGTCGAGGCCGGTCGTCCTGCTCTCGTCTGCAGAGAGCTTCACGGGCAGGATCTCTTCGATGGGGGTGCCGAGGTAGCCGCCCTGGGAGAAGGAGCGGTCGCCCCCGATCATGACCATCGCGCCGCCGGCCATGACATAGTCGTGGATGCGGTCGAGGTAGGGCGACATGCCGTAGGGGCCGTAGTCGAAGTTGTGGAAGAGGATGAGGTCGAAGGAGCCGAGCTGCTCGTTGAAGAGCTCTTCTGTGGGGAAGGGGATGAGGGAGAGTTCGCTCTGCGGCGCCTGCGTGATGTCTTCCTGCGTGCGCAAGATGAAGAAGGAGACGAGCTCCACATTGGCGTTTCCGCGGAGGAGCTGGCGCATGAAGCGGCTGTCCCAGCTGGGTGAGCCGGTCACATGGAGGGCGCGGATCTTGTCGCGGATGAGGTGGAGGAGGAAGTAGAGGTCGTTGTTGCTGGTGAGGGCCTCGCCCGCCATGGGCGGCAGGGAGATGGAGAGGACCTCTTCGCCGATGAGCTCGGGGACAAACTCGAAGCTGACCCGGTAGCTGGTCTTGTCGGGGACGAGCTCGATGGTTCGGGTCTGTTCGAGCTTGCCGTTGCGGCGGAGGCTGACCGCGAGGGTGCCATCGGTGTAGCCGACCGCCTTCACCTCGGCCTCGACGGTCACCTTGTTGCGGATGAAGGCGAAGTCGTCCTTGAGGACCCGCTCGATGGCGATGTCTTTGAGCTCGCCTGCGCGTGCGGTGGCGGCGGTGTGGACGGGGACGCCCCAGGTGGTGAGGGTGGCGCGGGTGAGCTCGTCGAGGGGCTCACCGCGCTTGACGCGGCCTGCGAGGAGGCCGTTGTCGATGCCATCCGAGATGACGACGAAGCCGCCGAGTTTGGAGGGGCCGATCTGCTTGGCCGCAGCATCCATGGCTTCGAGGAGGTGGGTGGCGGCGCCGGTTGGTTTGGCGAGCGGTCCCGAGGCTCCGACGAGCTCGTTCAGCGGCAGCGCGGAGGCGGCGGAGGAGAAGGTGAAGAGGCGGAAGGCGTGGTCGTCGTTGGGCGCGTCGAGGAAGGTCTGGCTGCCTTGGAGCGCCTCGGAGGCGACCGTTGCGCGGGGCTTTCCGCCGAGGCCGGGGAGGGCGCCGCTGGCGGAGGTGTCGACGAGGATGGCGACCTCGTTCTTGAGCTTGTTGACCTGCCGGAGCTCAAGGGTGGGTTCGAGGAGCAGCAGGATGGCGGCGCCGAGCGTGAGGGCCCGGAGCGTGGTGAGGATGATGCGCCGCTGACGGGTGAGCTCCGCGGTGTCGAGCCAGGTGATGAGGAGGACGACGAGTGCGAGCGTAAGGGCCGCTGCGATCCAGCCCGTCCCCCAGTCTCCGACGAAGAGGAGCTGGCCGCGGTTGTACCCACCGAAGAGCTGCTCCATGGCTACTCGTCCACCCGCCAGGCACGGCGACCCAGCAGGGCCTTCACGTGGGCCTGATCGGCCTTGTAGTCGGTGCAGGTGGCGTAGAGGACGAGGTTGACGCCGAAGCGTTCCGACATCTCGCGCTGGCTGATGCCGCCGGGCGTGGTCTCGAACTGGGGCTGGCCGAGGCTGTCGACGGCCCAGGCGCCCTGGAGGTCGTTGCGGCAGTAGATGGCGGCGAGGCGGCCATCGAGCGTTGCGCCCTCGAGGTAGTCGAGGATGACCATGCGGCCGAGGCCGCCGCGGACGAGGTAGAAGCTCTTGAAGAGGACGTGGTCTGCGCCGATGCGGGTGAGGGGGGCATCGGGCAGGATGGCGGCCATTTCACGGCGGACGGAGGCGTCGAAGCCGGCGTCGGCGCGGCCCTCGGAGGAGTCGATGAGGAGGAGTCCGCCAGCCCGCATCCAGGCAGCGAGGGCGCCGCGCGCTTCGGGGCCGAGCGGGTCGAAGCCGCGGTCGCCGGCCCAGAGGAGGAGGGGCGTTTTCCGGAGCTGCGCGATGGTCGGTTCGACCTCGAGGGGCTGGTCTGCAATCTCGATGCTGGTGGAGCTGCCGACATGGCGGATGACGGTGCGAAGGGCGCCCGGGCGGGGGTTCCAGCCGGCGCTCGCATAGCGGAGGAGGCCGAACTTGAGGAGCGACGCCGGACCCATCGCTGCCGCCCGCCGCGGCATCACCGCGAGGGCCAGGAGACCGGCGAGAAACCCTCGGCGACTCGTGCGGGCAAAGGTCAGCGGAAGGTTCGACAAACAGACACCCAGCGAAGAAACTGCGCTGCTTCGTAACACCCTGCCGTGGCAGGGGCAACGAGGCCGCGCCCTCTTTGACACCCGCAGCCAAGGGTGCGAGAGTCGGCGCACTCAAGATGATGGTGTTGTATGTCCACAGATGAGGCCGCCGCAGCCCCCAAGCCGGGCTGGCGAACCAGTAGAACCCAGCCCTCGCTACCTGAGATTCACGGCAGCATCCCCTTCCCTTCCGGCGGCAGCTGGTGGCGGAAGATGCTCGCCTTCGTGGGTCCGGGAGGGATGATTGCGGTGGGCTACATGGACCCGGGCAACTGGGCGACCGACATCGCGGGAGGCTCGCAGTTTGGTTACACGCTGCTGTCGGTGATTCTGCTGTCGAACCTGATGGCGATCCTGCTGCAGGCGCTCTCGTTGCGGCTTGGCATTGCGACGGGGCGCGACCTCGCGCAGGCCTGCCGCGACCACTATTCGCGCCCGGTCAGCTTCGCGCTCTGGGTTCTTTGCGAGCTTGCCATTGCGGCCTGCGACCTTGCGGAGCTGCTCGGGTCGGCCATCGCGCTCAACCTGCTCTTCGGCATCCCGATGGTGGTGGGTGTCTGCCTGACGGCGCTCGATGTGGTGCTGCTGCTGCTGCTGCAGCAGCGTGGCTTCCGCTACCTCGAGGCCTTCATCCTCTCGCTTGTGGCCGTGATTGGAGCCTGCTTTGCGGTCACGCTCGCGATGGCCAAGCCGGAGTGGAATGCCGTCTTCTCGTCGCTGGTGCCGCAGACGGAGATTCTGCGGAACCCGGACATGATGCTCATCTCGGTGGGCATCCTGGGTGCGACGGTGATGCCGCACAACCTCTACCTCCACTCGTCGATCGTGCAGAGCCGGAAGGTAGGCGACTCGGTGGAGGAGCGTCGCTCTGCGATCCGGTATGCGACGGTCGATTCGACGGTGAGCCTGCTGTTCGCCTTCCTCATCAACGCGAGCATCCTCATCCTCGCGGCGGCGACCTTTCATCGCGCCGGGATGACTGAGGTGGCCGACATCCACGATGCACATCGCCTGCTCTCTCCGCTGCTCGGCGCGGAGATCGCCGGTGTGCTGTTTGCGGTCGCGCTGCTGGCGTCGGGCCAGAACTCGACGATCACGGGGACGATGGCGGGGCAGATTGTGATGGAGGGCTTCCTCAACCTTCGACTCAAGCCGTGGGTGCGTCGGTTGGTGACCCGTGGTGTGGCGATCGTGCCGGCGGTGGTGGTCGCTTCGCTCTATGGCAATGCGGGGACGGCGAAGTTGCTGGTCTTCAGCCAGGTCATTCTGAGCCTGCAGCTGCCCTTCGCGGTCATCCCGCTGGTGTTGTTTGTGAGCAGCCGGGCGAAGATGGGCGAGCTGGTGATCTCACGCTCGGTCTCGGCGCTGGCCTGGCTTGTGTCGGCGGTCATCGTGGCGCTCAACATCTGGATGCTGAAGCTGACCTTCGCCTGAGGGCTAGTCGTCGGCCGGAGGCGGGTCGACGGCGTCGGTGTGGAAGGTGCCGAAGACGGCTGCGGCCACGCCCCGCGGCAGCCCCGGAACGGCCTCGAGTTCGCGTAGCGTGGCCTGCTTGACCTTGCGTGCGCTGCCGAAGTGGCGGAGCAGGAGGCGGCCGCGCTCCTTGCCGACGCCGGAGATGCCGTCGACCGCCGAGAAGATGGTCTCGCGGTTGCGGAGCTCGCGGTGGAAGGTGATGGCGAACCGGTGTGCCTCGTCGCGGATGCGCTCGAGGAGGAGGCACTCGTCGCTGTTGGCGCGCAGGATGATGGGGTTCTTCTGGCCGGGCCGGAAGACGCGCTCGGGGCTACGGGTGGTGCTGTCGCTCGCGGGTTCGAGGCCGGTGATGCGGCTCTTGGCGAGCGAGACGATGGCCTGGTCCTTGAGGCCGAGGTCGCTGAGCGCAGCGACGGCCATGCCGAGCTGCCCTTTGCCGCCGTCGATGACGATGAGGTCGGGCATGGGGTCGGTGCCATCTTTGGCCCGCTTGGCGCGGCGGCGGAGCACCTCGAACATGGAGGCGAAGTCGTCCTGCCCATCGACGGTCTTGATGCGGTAGCGCTTGTAGTCGGACTTCTTTGCGACGCCGTCTTCGAAGACGACCTGCGAGGCGACCACCTGCGTGCCCTGGAAGTTGGAGATGTCGAAACACTCCATGCGCCGCGGGTAGACATCGAGGTGGAGCTTGTCTTTGAGACGGGCGAGGAGCGATGCGCTGCGCTCGCGCGAGGTGAGCCGTTCGGCGAAGAGCTGGCGGGCGTTTTCGGCAGCGAGCTCGAGCAGGGCGACGCGGTCTCCGCGCTTGGGTGTGATGATGAGGCAGCGGGTCCCGCGGCGCTCGGAGAGCAGCTCCTGGAGCTCCTCTTCGGCGTCGACATCTTCGGGGACGACGACCTCGGCGGGCGGCTCAGCGGAGTCGAGGGCGTAGAGCTGCGCGATGAAGTCTTCGAGGAGCGAGGCGGTGGGGAAGATCTGGTTCTCGAATGTGTAGCCGCGCAGGTCTTGCATGGCGCCGCCTCGGATGTGGAGCACCGAGATGGCGACCGAGTCGCCCTCGCGGTAGACGCCGATGACGTCGCGGTCGACGAGGTTGCTGACGACGGCACGCTGCTTGGTGAGCGAGGTGCGCACCGCCTCGAGCTGGTCGCGGATCTGGGCAGCAGACTCGTACTCGTAGCGCTCCGCGGCGGCCATCATCCGCTCTTCGAGGATGCCGATGAGGTCGTCGTTGCGGCCGCCGAGGAACATGGCGGCGGCCTTGACGTCGGCCATGTAGTCGTCGCGGCTGATGGGGAAGACGCAGGGGCCGGGGCAGCGCTTGATCTGGTACTGGAGGCAGGGCCTCGCGCGGTTGTAGAGGACGGTGTCGCGGCAGGTGCGGAGCTGGAAGTGGCGGTTGACCAGCTGGAGCATCTCGCGGGCGGACGAGGAGGAGTGGTAGGGGCCGAAGTAGAGCGAGCCGTCTTTGGCGGGGCGTCGGACAACGTCGAGGCGGGGCCACTGGTGGGCGGTGTTGATGCGGAGCGACAGGTAGGTTTTGTCGTCGCGGAGCATGATGTTGAAGCGCGGTTTGTGCTTCTTGATCAGCGTGTTCTCAAGGATCTGCGCTTCCTTGGGATTGAAGGTGATGATGACCTCGAGATCGCCGAGGAGGTCGTCGAGGTGCTGGACGAAGTTCCGTGTGTCGTGGCCGGTGAAGTAGCTGCGGACGCGGGTGCGGAGCTCGGTCGCCTTGCCGATGTAGATGATGCGCCCCTCGTGGTCGCGCATGATGTAGACGCCGGGCTTGCGCGGTAGCGCTTTGATTTTTGCGTCGAGTTCTTCGGAGAGCGGCATGGGAGTTCGATGCCTCCGATCAGGGCATGATGCGGATGCTGGTCAGCTCTTCGAGGCGGGTCTCTCCGCGCCCCACGAGCCGGCGTGCGATGATGCCGACGGAGGGGACAAAGTAGAGGCTCTGCTTGCCGGCGGCGAGGGCGCGGATGAGCTCGAAGCTCTCCGGATAGTTGCCGGCCGGCAGCGACATAGGGACGGCGTCGCGGGAGATGTGGACCACCGAGGTTTCGGCCTCACGGCCGCCGGGCCCCCAGCGTGCATCGAGTGCGGCAGGCAGGACGAGATCGGGTGATTCGCGCCGCATCCAGGCCAGGAGCCAGCGCGCATCTTCTGCGCGGGTCTGGCACTCACGGTCGCAGCGGTAGACCTGCAGCGGCGTCACCAGCCAGGCGAACCGGCTTGTCGACTCGGCGGGGTTGTCTGGCGTCCGAAGGAGGCGGACCACCCGGTAGCTGCCGTAGTCGTCGATCTCCTCGACCTCGTCGCGGAAGTCTTCGAGCGGGAGTTCGAGGCCCTGCGCGCCGGTGGGAGGTTTCCGGCCAGGCGTGGTGACCCGGTAGTGCCAGAAGTTGCCGACGGAGAGCGGGAAGGAGGCATGCTCGCGGCCCATCAACGCAGGGTTGAGGTCGAGGCCTGCGGCGCGGAAGGCGAGGAAGTTCGCATCGACAGTGGGCGCCGCGAGGAGCCGCCAGTCGGAGTTCTTGTCGCGCGCGATTTTGGGGAAGTGGAGCGTGAAGGAGACCTGGGTGCCCGACCACCGGAGCTGGAGGCTGCTGTTCCAGAGCATCTCGGGCTTCTGGTCTTCGCTGGGCACGGAGCCGTCGAGCAGGTGAGGGCTCCCGAGCGTCACGGTGGTGGTGACGAGCTGGCCTCCGAGGCCTCCTTCGCGTGCGAAGGAGGCGCGTGGCGTGCCGAAGGTGCCGCTTGCCAGCTCTTGCAGGGTTGCTCGCAGGGCCGCGGTCTTGTCGCGGGCGGCCGAGACGCCGTTGCCGGTGATGGCGCCGAAGGTTGCGGGCTCAAAGGTGAGGGCGTCGATGGCGTCGCTCTTGCCGGCGATGAGGGCCCGGTAGGTGGCGGAGAGGAGCGCCTGGGGCGAGGTTGCGGGCGCGAACTCGCCGGGAGCCTCAACCTCGGTTGCGCCGCTCTGCCATGCGACGGGGTCGATGCCTGCGCGGGTCCACTCCTCGAGCTGGTCGGGGCGGGGGAGCCCTTCGCCCTGCGACTCGGTGTAGAGCAGCGGCCGGAGCGGGAGCTTCGACTCGTCGATCTCCGGCTCGCTGCCACAGCCGGCTGCTGCTGCGAGCAGCGCGACGAGGAGGGCGCGTAGGGTTCGGTCAGCCCAGCCCAAGGTGGTGCTCCAGAAGGTCGAAGATCTCCATGCTGTCGAGGAGGTCTGTGACGGGGTCGAAGTCGTCGAGTTCCAGCGTGACGACAGGCGACAGCGTGTAGCGCTCCATCCAGCCATCATAGAGCGTCTGAAGCCCCTTGAGGTAGGCGAGCGGGATCTCCTGCTCCATGTCGCGTCCGCGCTTGGCGATGCGCTTGCGGAGCGTCTTGGTGGAGCCGCGCAGGTAGATCATCAGGTCGGGGGGCCGCAGCTCCGCCCGCACCGAATCGAAGAGCATCCGGTAGGTCTCTGCCTCGCGCTTCGACATGGTTCCGTTGCGGGCCAGGTTCTCTGCGAAAATCTCGGCATCTTCCCAGATGGTGCGGTCTTGGATGACATGGCCGGGGTGGGCAGCGAGCTGTCGATGCAGCCTGATCTTGCTGGCCAGAAAGTAGATCTGGCTGTGGAAGCTCCAGCGGGGCATCTCTTCGTAGAAGTCGGCGAGGAAGGGGTTCTCGTCGTTGGGCTCAAAGAAGGGAGCAACCCCGTACCGCTGCGAGATGTAGTGGACGAAGGAGCTCTTCCCCACGCCGATGTTGCCTGCGACGGCAATGTAGGCGCCGCGGTTCACGCCATCCCCATCATCTTGAGGAAGGGGTTGTGGCGCCGCTCGCGCCCCATCGTGGTGTCTTGCATGTGGCCGGGGAAGAGGCGGGTCTCATCTGGCAGCGTGGCGGCGAGCTTGCCGAGGCTCCGCTCCATCTGCTCGCCGTCGCAGAGGGGAAGGTCGGTGCGGCCGATGGAGTCGAAGAAGATGAGGTCGCCGACGAAGGCGACCTGCTGTCCGCGCTCCCAGAATACCACATGGCCGGGCGCGTGGCCGGGTGTGTGGAGGACCTCAAAGCGGAGGTTGCCGAGTGTGAGCACCTGACCGTCGGTGAGCGACGCGTCGACGGGCGGCGGCGGCGGGCAGGGGAAGCCCATCATGGCACCCTGCGCGGAGCAGTTTGCGTAGAGGGGTGCATCTGCGGGGTGGAGATGGATGGGCGCTGCGAGGCGTGCGCGGGTCGCTGCCAGTCCGGCCACATGGTCGATGTGGGCATGGGTCTGGAAGATGGCCTCAATGCGCAACCCACGGGCTTCGGCGAAGGCGATGAAGGGGTCGGGCGAGGCGCCGGCGTCAATGATCGCGGCGGTGCCCGTCGCAGGGCAGCCAACGAGATACTGGTTCATCGAGAAGGGTCCCACGGGCATGCCTGCCACGACCACCGCGGGGCTATCTACAAAGGTCTTCATGGTGAGCCCGGAGAGGGGGTTCGATCAGTGGGCGACGCGGCCGACTTCGACCGAAACGGCGGTCACGGCAGCCGAGTATCGCTCTACACAGGCGGTGATGCGGGCGATAGCCTTGGCCAGGTCGTCGGAGGTGCTGGTGGCGCTCGCGGCGCTGTCCGAGGCCTCCTGGCAGATGGAGAGGGCGCTCTCGGCGGCGGGCCGGAAGACGGTACGGATGTGGCTCTCCAGCGCGGGCTCCGCGTCGGCCAGCTTGCGGATGCTGGCGTTGAGCGGATCGGTTTCGCGGAGGTAGGTGTCGAGGAGGGCGCGGACCTCCGCCATATCGTCGACGGTAAGGGCGCGGCTGGGGAGTCGGGCTGCTCCGATGGCCAGCGCTTGGCCCGCACGGTCGACCCGCTCGACCCGCTGGTTGACCTCGGCCATCAGCTCCGCGGGGAGCTTCGCGCTGCAGGCTGCCAGCAGGAGTGCGCAGAGCAGCAGGCGGCCGGCCGAACGGAGGGTCATCAGGCCTCGGGCAGACGGCCCTCGCGGACCAGCACCGGCACAACGCCCTCTCCGAAGGCCTTCACGAGATCGTTGTCGAGCAGGCCGGCGTCGGCCTCCTCCTGAAGCACCTGCATGGCCCGCTCCACCGTCGCGGCCTTGCGGTAGGGGCGGTCGGCAGCGGTCATGGCGTCGAAGATGTCGGCGACGGTGAGCATGCGGACCGAGACCGGGATCTGGTCGCCCGAGAGGCCGTCTGGGTAGCCGGAGCCGTCGAGCTTCTCGTGATGCCAGCCGGCAATGTTGGGGATCTCGGCGAGGTCGTCGCTCCAGGGGATCTGCGACAGGAACTCGCGCGAGCGGCGGGCATGCGAGCGCATGTCGACCCACTCGCTCTTGTTGAGGGTGCCCTGCATAATGAGCATGTCTTCGAGCTCTTCCGCGGACAGGAGCGTCCGGATCCGGCCGGTGCTGTCGCAGAAGCTCATCTCGCCAATCTTCTTGATGCGGGCGATGGTCGCGTCGTTGAGGCGGCGGCCATACTGGTTGTCGATGATGACCTGCTCGGCCTCGTCGATTTCGTCGATTCTGCGCTTGGCGATGCGGGCGGCATAGTCGCGTACCTCGCGGATCTCCCAGCTGAGCTGGGTGCCGCGGTCGAGGGCGACGCGGAAGGCGTCGTTGTGGGCGTTGGCGCGGGCCGTCTCGAACCGCTCGCGGACCGTCGCGAGGTGCTCTTCGCGGAGGCGGGTGCCCTTCATGAGAACGCACTCGCGGACGCCGATCTTGCCGAAGTCGTGGAGCAGCGCGCCGTACCGGAGCTCGGTCATCTCCTCGCGGGAGAAGGTGATCTTGGCGAGCTTTCCGGCGGTCTCGTTGTTGGCCAGCAGCGCGAGGCGGGTGGTGTAGTCGGCGACCCGCTCGGAGTGACCCGAGGTCGTCGGGTCACGGGCTTCGATGGCGCGCACCGAGAGCTTCACGACGCCCTCGAACATCTCGTAGATGTTGCGGGTGAGGTTGACCCGCTCGATGGCGAAGGCGGTGTAGGAGGCGAGGACGGTGAAGAGGTCGAGGTCGTCTGGGCCGAAGAGCCCGCCGAGTCCGCGTGTGTCGGCCTGCATCACGCCGAGCAGCTTGCGCTGTCCGACCAGCGGAGCCGCAACGCAGGCGGTGATACGGGCGTTGATCATCGACTCTGTCGGCACGAACGACGAGGTGTCTCGCACGAAGAGGACGGCCTCCTGCGTCTCGTAGACCTGCTTGAGGATGGACTGCGAGAGGAGCGGCGGCTGCTCCTCCGAGGGTGCCTTTCCGCGCTCGCGGAGGATGAGCGGTCGCATCAGTTCGTCGGAGCCGGCTATCTCCGTCGGGATGGTCACCGCGAAGAAGTTTGCGGCAGGGAAGGCCTCGAAGGTGGTCTCGGCGATGAGCGGCAGGATCTCGTCGAGGTCGGTGACCGCGTTGAGGCTCCGCGCCAGCTTGAAGATGGAGACGAGCCGCGGATCGCGCGTGACGAGCCGACGCGTCACCGCATCAAGGCTCTCGGTGCCCCGCTTCACGACACGCTCGTTCACGCCGGTGATCTCGCCGAGTTCGGTCGGCGGCACCGTGATGAGGCTGCTCTGCGGCCGCGTGGTCTCGCGGGCCTCCACCGAGATGAGCGTCTCGCCGAGGATGATGTGACACTGCTCCGGCAGCGCCATCTCCTTGGCGGTGTCGCGGTCGTGGAGGTTCAGCGTGTTGCCCTGCAGCCGGATGAGGGAGCCGTGCCGGCTCTTGAGGGCGCGGAAGAGGCAGGCGCCCGCTTCCCAGCGGATGTCTGCATGGTTCTGGCTGACGAGCCCGTCGCGGAGCGAGAAGTCGTTGTTCGGCCCACGTCCGAGCAGCACCTTCTTGGCCGTGAAGGTGGCCTTTTTGCCGGCGTCGGGGCCGCTGATGACGGTGAGTCGAATCATGGGTGTGGGAGCGGGTCGCTGGCCATGTGGAGGGCGATGCAATAGGAGTTCGAGTCCTGCCGCTGCGCCTCGTGCATCGGAGTGAGTTGGCACAATGTAGGCGAAACGGCGGCGATGTCGAGAGAACGAAACCCACAGGCGATTCCCTACCCGCTCCTGGAGCTGGCGGAGCAGCCAGAGACCCTGGCTGCCATCGCCGAAACGCAGGCCGCGTTCGAGGCCGCCAGCAGCGACTTCTCCCGCCATCAGCAGGAGCAGCGGCTTGCGCTCGGGCCTGAGCTCAACGCCGCCGAGCGAGCCGCCATTGTGCAGCTCGATCGCCTCTGGCCCGCGCCGCCCGCTCGCCTCTGGCGGCGCTGGCAGCGGCTCCTCATCCCGCTCGGCGTGGTCGCACCGTCGGAGCTCCCAGGCCCGGTTTATCTGCCGCAACTGTTGCTGCTTGCGGCTGCTTCGTCGCAACAGACCTCTGCCGCCTGGGCGCTGACCCGCGCCCACGACCTGGAGGGTGCAGTGGCGCTCCGCTTCGCGCTCACCGCACTGCATCCTGTGCTCCGCGATCGCTGCATCGCGATGCTCGACGAGGCTTCGCTGCCCTGGTGCTGGCGCGCGACGCTGGAGCAGGCTCGTCTGTCGGAGCGTGCGGAGCTGCCCGTTGTCGCAACCTGGGTGTCGGCCCTGCGCGGCCGGCTGGTCGGACTGGTCTTCTCCGAGGAGCCTCTGCCCCTCTCGCTGGAGCGCTGGCTCTTCGAGGATCTGCCCGCGGAAACGCCGGCAAATGAACGGTGGCGCTACCTGCGCATGGACCAGCTTGTGGCCGACGACGAGGCGCTGCTGGTGGCGCTGCTCAGCCCGTCGGACTGGATGGTGGAGCCATCTCTCATCGCCGCGGCGGCGCTGCGGATCGAGCAGCCGATGGAGTGGCTCACGGAGCTCACGCGGCTGCCCAAGGATGGACAGCCGCCCCGCCTCTACGAGCTGCTCGATGCCACCGAGGAGCTGCCGCCGCGCGCGCTCGATGCGGGGGGTCTGCGTGCTTCCTTCGCCGCGGCTGCGACCGTCTGGGCACAGCTCCCCACCACGACGCTGCTGACGGCGACGATGGAGGCCTGCGAGGGCTTGGTGCCGTGGGACCTGACGCTGGCCCTCTCGCTGCGCAGCGACCTGCTGTCGGCAATCTCGGAGTGCCTGCCGGATTTGGAGGACTACGAGATCGACGCCCGTGACTGGGTCGCGGCGCTCCGCTGGGCTGCAACGCCGGTGCCAGCGCTGCTGGCTGCGCGATGCGAAGAGGCCGCCGCGCAGCCACTCTCAGCGCTGCTTGTCTCCTCCGCGACGCCCGCTGCCAACCCGCTCGCCGAGAAGCTCCGCTCGCCGCTCTCCTCCTACGCGGCGGGCATGAACCGCGACCTTGCCTCGTCCTATGGCAACGACCCTTCGCCCATCGCGCCGAGCACCCAGCCGTCTATCGCTGTAGACTCTTCGGACGAGAGCTGAAGCGCAGCGTCTTCGCAGAGGTTGGAGATCTGGTCGCGAAAGAGCTGGCCGATCGCGATGGCGGTGAGCCGGCCTGACTGCTTCAGCGTTGCGAGCTCTGCCGCGTGGAGCCCCTTGATGACGAACTGGGCGTTGGAGCGTGACACGCTCACGCCCGCCGCGGCGGCCGATTCGCGCAGGTGGCGGACGAGCTCGAGCATGGCAAAGTCGTGCGTCTCAAGGTGGGCCGCGGCGGCTTCGAAGAGCACCTTGAAGGCGTGGGGCGAGAGGGCCGGGACGCCTGTGATGCGGCAGATGCGCTCGACCACCCGCGGCTCGGGAAGCTGCAGGCGCGCGTCGTTCGCGGCGAGGTGGCGTCCCGTGTCGCGCACCACCCACTCCGTCGCCGAGAGCTGGTCGAGCGCCGCACCCTCCGGCAGGTTGGCCTCGAGGAAGGCGCGGAAGTTGCCGAAGCCGGCCCAGTTGGTGAGTGCGGCGCTGCCGAACTGCTTCTGGAGCTCCTGCGCGACAGCCACCAGCGTGAGCGCCTTGGGTGACGCCTCGAGCGAGCGCGAGATGGCAAGGCGGAGCCGTCCCGCCAGCTGCTCTTCGGGCGTAGAGGTGATCACGGTGACCACCTTGCTCGGGCCGGCCGATGGCGCCTTTGCGGCGACCTCCAGCGGCTGCAGCAGCGGCGCATCGTTGGTGCGCTCCACATACCACTGCTCGCCGTCGCCCTCGAGCCGGAGGCGATGGTCGCAGAGCTGCACCAGCTTGGCTGTGAGGGCGCGGAGGCCCCAGTGGCCGAGCCAATCCTGGCTGTCGCGGAACTCTGTGAACTTGCGGTAGAGGGCCGGCAGCGCCCGCGCGGCAACCGGCCCGAGCGCCGCCTCCCGCTCGAGGTCTTCGGCCATGCGGGCCAGCAGCTCCGGGTCGATGCGCTCGGAGGCCGGCGCGAGCAGCGAAATCTGCTCAGGCTCGGGTGCCTCTGCTTCGCCCTGCCCCTCGCGCGGGAGCTGCCGCTCGAGGTTGGCGCGAGCCACCTGCGCGATGCGGGAGAGTTCACGCTGCGGCGGGGAGCGGAGCGCGTTTTCGCGCGGTGCAGCGTCGTCGCGCTGCTGCACCGCGCGCAGGAAGTCATCTTCGCTGCAGAGCGTGTCGACCACGCTCCGATAGGCCGCAGCCGTGGGCCCGACCGCGAGCACAATGATGCGGCGATCGTGCGCCCGCAGCCGCGTCAGCAGCGGGGTGAAATCGGCGTCGCCCGAGAGCAGGATGAACTCATCGAAGTGTGTCTTGTGGTCGAGCGTGTCGAGCACATCCATGACCATGTGGATGTCGGTGCTGGTCTTGTGCTGGCGCGTCAGCGGCGGGCAGTCGACGACGCGGAAACCGGCCCGTGTGAAGTCCGATCGGTAGCGGCCGAAGGCGCGCGGGTTGAGATAGCAGTTGCGGCTGAGGATGCGCCGCGGCGTCGCAGGATCGGTTGGCGCGCCGGTCGCGGGGTCGCCCGATTCGAGCCAGCGGAACCAGCGCCACGGGTTCGTCGCGAACTCCTCTGCCGCCTCGTGTCCATGCTGGGCGATGGCGGTGTAGACATTGTCGAAATCCAAAAATAGCGCAGCGCGAACACCCGACATGAACTCTCCTTTCAAAGATAGATAGACTCGCTGAGGCTATCGCCTCAGACATCATAGTGGAGGTAGGGCGCGAGCCATCGCTCCGCCTCACGGACTCCCATTCCCTTGCGCTCTGCGTAGCTCACCACCTGGTCGCGACCGAGCGGCCCGACGGTGAAATAGCGGGCCCTCTCCGAGGCGAAGTACCAGCCCGAGACAGCCGCTGCGGGTGTCATCGCCATGCTGTCTGTCAGCTCGAGTCCGAGCTCGCGCGCACCGATGAGATCGAACAGTTTGAGCTTCTCGGTGTGGTCGGGGCAGGCGGGGTAGCCGGGCGCGGGACGGATGCCGCGGTAGCGCTCTCGGATGAGGTCGTCCGCCGTGAGTTGCTCCGCTACGCCATAGCCCCAGGCCAGCCGCGCCTCCCTGTGGAGGAACTCCGCGAAGGCCTCGGCGAGGCGGTCGGCGAGCGACTTCACCAGGATGGCGTTGTAGTCGTCATGCGACGCTTCGAAGCGGCGCGCGAGCTCCTCAGCGCCGAGGCCGGCGGTGACCGCGAAGGCGCCCATCATGTCGGGGCCTTGCGAGGCCTCGAGCAGGAAGTC
>CAIWGR010000462.1 GCA_903912275.1 uncultured delta proteobacterium | reverse complement strand
GAGGGCGACCCCACCCTGCTCTTCACCAACGCAGGCATGAACCAGTTCAAGGATGTGCTCCTTGGCCTGGAGAAGCGCGACTACGTGCGAGCGGCCAGCGCGCAGAAGTGCATCCGCGCCGGCGGCAAGCACAACGACCTTGACGAGGTCGGCAAGGATGGCCGCCACCTCACCTTCTTCGAGATGCTCGGCAACTGGTCCTTCGGCGAATACTACAAGCGGGAGTCGCTCACGTGGGGCTGGGAGTTCGTCACCAAGGTGATGAAGCTCGACCCCGCCCGCCTCTATGTCTCGGTCTACAAGGACGACGACGAGTCGTGGGACATCTGGGAGAAGGAGCTCGGCCTCGCGCCCGACCACATCGTCCGGCTCGGCGATGTGGAGGCCGGCGACGAAGAGAACTTCTGGTCGATGGGCCCCACCGGCCCCTGCGGACCCTGCTCCGAGATCTACTACGACAACCACCCCGAGCATGGGTTTGCGCCCTGGGCCCCAGGCTTCGATGGCGAACGCTTCCTCGAAATCTGGAACCATGTCTTCATGGAGTTCAACCGTGACGACTCCGGCGCGCTCACCCCGCTGCCGATGAAGTCGGTCGACACGGGCATGGGCCTCGACCGGGCGGCGGCCGTCATGGCGGGCGTCGACAACGTCTTCCACACCGGCCTCTTCGCGGGCATCCTCGAGCGCACCCACTTCCTACTGACGGGCGAGCGCATCAAGGCCTCGGAGCTCTTCCAGCGCTCCAACTTCACCGAGTACTGCGTCATTGCCGACCATGTGCGGACGGTCATGTTCAGCATCTGTGACGGCGCCACCTTCGCCAACGAAGGCCGCGGCTACGTGCTCCGCCGCATCCTCCGCCGCGCGGTCCGCCACGGCCGCAATCTGGGCTTCACCAAGCCCTTCCTCTTCGAAGTGACCACCGCGGTCGTCGAAGACTTCAGCCATGTCTACCCCGAGCTCCGCCGCAAGCAGCGCGAGGCGCAGACCATCATCAAGACCGAGGAGGAGCGCTTCTTCCGCACGCTGGAGCGGGGCATCGCCCTCTTCGACGAAGTTGCGCAGGCCGCCACCTCCGAGGGCCGCAAGGCGATCGCCGGCGACGACGTCTTCAAGCTCTACGACACCTTTGGCTTCCCGCCCGACCTCACCGAGATCATGGCAGGCGAACGCGGCCTCGGCATCGACGGCGCGGGCTACCAGGTGGCCATGGAGCGCCAGCGCGACCGGAGCCGCTCCGCCGACGCTCGCTACGAAGTGGCCGGCGAGTGGGTCATCCTTCTCGAGGGCGCCGCCGACCAGTTCATCGGTTACGACCGGCTCGAGGCGACCACCGAGGTGCTCCGCTTCCGCCCCCACGCCGGCACGAACCGGCTCGACATCCTCCTCAAAGAGACCCCCTTCTACGCCGAGTCGGGCGGCCAGACGGGCGACACCGGCACCATCGAGAGCGCCGACGGGAAGCTCATCCTCCGCGTCATCGACACGCAGAAGACCACGGCCGGCATCACGCAGATTGCGGAGGTCGACTACGGCACGCTCAGCGCGGAGGCCCTCGCCGGCGGCGTTGTCTCCAAAGTGGACGGCCGCAAGCGGTTCCTCTCCGCCTGCAACCACACCGCGACCCACCTGCTGCACGCAGCGCTCCACAAGTTCGTGAGCGCCACCGCTTTCCAGGCCGGCAGCCTTGTCTCGTCGGACCGCCTCCGCTTCGACTTCAACCACACCGCGCCCGTCAGCGAGTCGCAGCTCCGCGAGATTGAGATCTGGGTCAACGAGCAGATCCTCGAGGCCACCGGCGTCACCGTCCACACCGGCGTCTCCATCGCCGAGGCGGAGCGCCGCGGCGCGATGATGATGTTCGGCGAGAAGTATGGCGCCGAGGTCCGCATGGTCGAGATCGGGGCGAGCTCGGTTGAGCTCTGCGGCGGCACCCATGTGGGTTCGACGCGCGACATCGCCTACTTCCGCATCGTCTCGGAAGGCGGCGTCGCTGCCGGCGTGCGTCGCATCGAGGCGGCCACCAACGCTCGCGCCTTTGAGCTCGCCAACGAAGACCGCGCCCTTGTGGAGCGGCTCTCCGAGACGCTTCGGGTGCCGGAGGCTGTCCTCACCGAGCGGCTGCAGAAGCTCCTTGCCGAGCAGTCGGAGCTCGAGAAGCAGCTGGAGCAGTTCCAGCGGGCGCAGGCCAAGACGCTGGCAGACCAGATGGTTGCCGGCGCTACCGACACCGCCGGCGTGCTCGTCGCCAGCGCCCATGTGGGTGCCGTCTCCCGCGACACGCTGATGGCGCTTGCCGACTTTGTGCGCGACCGCATGGCCGACCGGGCCGGCGTGGCCCTTGTGGCTGCGATGGTCGACGGCAAGCCGGCCCTCGCCGTCGTTGCCACCGACGCGGCCGTGGCGCGCGGCCTCAAGGCAGGCAACCTCGTGAACGGCGCAGCGACCCACATCGAGGGCAAGGGCGGCGGTCGCCCCACGCTCGCGCAGGCCGGTGGCAAAGTCGAGGCAGGCCTCGCGCCCGCCGTCGCAGGCTTCGCAGCCCAGGTCAGCGCAGCGCTCGGCGCCTAGTCCGTCATACAACAACCAAACCCGCAGAGGTGCCGCATGGCTCGATGGATGCTCCCGATTCTCCTTCTCGCCTTCGCAGCCTGCTCCGACGACGGAGGGAGCTCCAGCGCCGCCGACACCTCGGGCTCCGGTGACGTTGCCGATACTTCGACCGACGGCTCCTCGAGCGCAGACGGCTCCGCTGACGGCTCCGACCATACCGACCCGCCCGGCACCTCGGCCCTGCTCGATACCGCGGCGCTCGGCGAAGGCATGCCCTCCGACCGCTGGTTCGACTTCCCCTACCCCTCCGACCTCCGCCTCAAGCCCGACGGCCGACTCAGCCTCGCCACGATGCCCAACCCGCGAAACCTGCCGCTCATCCGCGGCATCATCGAGGCGGCAGAACAGGAGCATGGCTACCCCGTCACCCCGACCGCATGGTTCCGCTTCTCCGGACCGGTCGCCGCAGAAGATGGCGCACGGACCCTCGCGACCGTCGACCCGTCGCGCGCCATCCTCGTCGCGCTGAACGGCGAGCCGGGCGCCATCGGTCGCCCCGTCCCCATCGTCGCGCAAGCGCTCGCGAAGGACATCTACGTCCCCGAAAACCTCCTCGCCCTCGCTCCCGTCCCGGGCTTCGTTCTGGCGCCCGGCACCACCTACGCCTTCGTCGTCTTCAACACCTTCGGCACCGCGGAGGGGGGCCCGCTCCAACCCTCCGACCTGCTCGGCGCACTGGCCCGCGGCGAACGCCCCGCCGTCGCCGGCATCGACGCCGAGGCCCTTGCTGCCAACTACGCGCCGCTCTGGCCGGTGCTGACTGCAGGCGGCTACAATCCTGCCACCGTGGTCGCCGCGACCGTCTTCACCACGGGCGACACCACGCTGGAGATGTTCGAACTCTCCGAGG
>CAIWGR010000461.1 GCA_903912275.1 uncultured delta proteobacterium | reverse complement strand
GCATCGCACGCCTCACCCGTGGCGGTGCAGCGCCGCCGTCCCTCCGCGCAGGCGCCCAGCGCCCCCGTGGTGCAGCCGGCCTCGCTCGGCAGCAGCTGGTCCACGAGCCCATCGCAGTCGTTGTCGATGCCATCGCAGCTGCGCTCCTGCTCCTCGAACAGCGCGCTCCCGCGGATGGATTCACAGCCAACCAGGTAACCGTCTGCTCCGACGACATCGAGGTTGAGCGGCTGCTCCACTTCGCACCCAAGCATCAGCCCCAGAACGAGGCAAAGGAGGCCGCTCGACGATCTTTGACGCATCCGACAACCCTGCAACAGACCCATGGGCTACCCCAAAAATGCCCCCCCACCCTACGGACTTCGGACCACCGCGACAAACTTTGGCCATTCTATGGCATCTGCCGCGATTCAGAGCGCCAGACCATGGGTGGACATTTCTTCCCACCCCTTCGGATGGACGATTTGGGGTCTGCGACTACAATGGAAACGCTCGAAAACGGCTGGGGGGCTTGGCCGTGAATAGACCCTCATCACCATCGTCCTCGCCGTCCCTATCCTGGCCCAAACTATCTATCCCCGGGCCGCAACCGAAAGGAGTTATCTCATGAAGGTCACCACGGATTTCCTCGATTTTCTGTCCTACGCCGATGCCCGCAGCGAAGCGGAGCACGACACCACACGAAGCAGCCATCGGAGAGGCAAAGGCAACGCAGGAAGGACTGCGCGAGGAGCGGCCGCAAAGAAGAATGGGCAGCGCCCTGCGCTACGCTGTTACACCGAGTTTGAGGCGAACTTCGACGTCGTCCCGCTCGGTGATGACTGGTCGGCGCTCCCCAGCAGTCAGAGCCACAACTACTACATGCACCCGCACTTCGAGCGTGAGCGCTCCAAGCAGCGCGCCATCCGGATGAGCAAGACGATCGCCTGCCTCCATTATGGCGACGACACCTGGCAGGCCGAGGCGACGCATCGCATGGTGACGGATGACAGCATCGCCGCTGCAGCGCGCGACGGTTTCGATATCTCGTCGCTTCGGGGCCTCACCCTCATCCTGATCGGACGGCGCAACAACGTCATCAAGACGGGCTACAAGGTGCCCGGAAGCCAGCGCGGACGGGCTGCCTAGCCGGGCCCGCCGCTCTCGTCCGGCGGCTCGCTCAGGTTTACGATGCACCAGCGCCGCGCTCGGCCCACAACCTCCAGCAGTCGCTGGCTGCCCAGACCGAGCCTTGGCGCCTCTGCCCGCGGGAGGTTCGCCCCGTCGCGGAGCCCTCCCCAGGCAAAGCCAAGCGCGAAGGTCTCCGCTCGAGCGGTGGCGATGTCGGAGAGCAGAGAGGCCGCTTCCGCGTCGCAGTCCGGCTCTTGCACATAGAACCCGATCGTCAGACCGTGCC
The DNA here is from genome assembly GCA_903912275.1 of uncultured delta proteobacterium. Taxonomy (GTDB): domain Bacteria; phylum Myxococcota_A; class Bradymonadia; order REDH01; family REDH01; genus CAIWGR01. The sequence goes on along the minus strand of CAIWGR010000461.1, from coordinate 446 downwards.
TGGAACGATATCGTTCCAGGTCGTCGAGCACCGCATAGTTTGCGCTGTAGGTGGCCTTGCCATCGGCTGCCGAAACAACATCCAGCAGGCTCGCGCCGTTGAACATCACCGATTGCCCGTAGATGATCTGCTCCGAGTCGCACGCGAACTGCAGGTCGCCCGCATAGTGAAAGAACTGAATCTCCCGCGGCCCCTCGAGCAGCTCGCCTGAGACAACCTGCGACTGTCGTGACACCCCTTCGACCTCCTCCCGAAGGAACGACCCGACGCCCGAAACATGCAGCCCGCGACGGTTCATCTCCGCTACAAATCCCCGCAGAAACACCGGCGTTGTGCGCAGAGATTTGATGTCCAGCACCACCGAAAACCTGCGCCCCCGCGTAGCCCGTGCGTGCAGCTCCAGGGCGCGCGCCAGGGGGAAGCGCTCCACGAACACATGCAGTTCG
>CAIWGR010000460.1 GCA_903912275.1 uncultured delta proteobacterium | reverse complement strand
GTCGAGCGCGTCGTTGGAGAGGCCGAGGTGGGTGACGAGTGTGACGGTCTTTCCGCCGCGGCCTTTGCGCTCGACGGCGACGACAGCGCGGGCAGGGAGCTTGGGGTCGGCAGCGGGCTTGGTCGCGGAGGCTGCTGCGTGAGCTGCTGCGGGCGCAGCGTCGGCGGGACGGAGTGCGGCGAGCGCAGCGAAGGGGTTGGAGAGCGGGGCCTGCGCGGGGGCGTCGGACCAGCCGCCCTTCTTGGAGGTTGCCATGGGGTTACCGCTTGGGAACGGGGACGGGGACGATGGTCTCGATCGGTCCTTCGCGGACGAGGAGCCAGTAGTCGGGGAGGGGGATCATGAGCGGGCCGAGCTTGAAGACCTCCCAGCCGAGGAGGAGGTCGGTGGAGCCTTCGTTGACGGCAACGAGCGGGCAGTAGCCGGGCGCGCCCGGGTCATACCAGTGGTTGCCTGCGACGCCGTAGTGGAGGAAGTCGGGGCCGGCCCAGCCGCCCGGGAAACGCTCGTTGGTGCGCTTGAGCAGGTGGTAGTGGCCAAAGGATTTTTCGCTGCCCTTGCTGTCGCGGAGCGGGATGCGGGGACCGTCGATGCCGTGTTGCTCGAGCTTCACATTCCAGCCTCGGACGAGGTTTTGCTCGGGGTCGGCGTAGAAGGTTTTGCGAAAGGTCTTCCAGAGCAGTTTGTTGACGAAGGCGGGGAGGGAGAGGTCGATGCCGAGGTACTGGTGACCCGCGACGGCGGCGTGGTCGATGGGGTGCGCGGTGGCGACGATCGCGGCGAGCTCGGCCTGAGACATGCGGAGGAGGTCGGACTGGGTGAGCATGCTGGGCCGGAAGAAAAGGTGTGACCGAAGGGTGAGGGTCGGTTAGCAGCCAAGGTGCTTGGGTGTCATCATGGATTGGCCTGCTGTGTTGCGGAGAGAGCGTTGGCGCGGAGAGCGGAAGAGCAGCGCAGTGGCGGCGAGGAGCCGCGCGAGGGCGACGTTGTCGAGGCGACGGTTGTGGCGTGGGGCAGTGGCCTGGACGCCGTAGCGGAGTGGTCGGGCGGTCGGCTCTACGTGCGCGGTGCGCTGCCGGGCGAGCGGCTCCGTGTTCGCCTGCGTGGCGGTCGCGGACGGTGGCGCGGCGAGGTGGTGTCGTGGGTTCGCCGGTCTTCTTCGCGGTGTGAGCCGTCGTGCGCTGTGGCGTCGCAGTGCGGCGGGTGCGACCTGCAGCACATGGCCTACCGGTCGCAGCTGTCATGGAAGCGCGACGAGGTGATGCGGGCCGTTCGGTCGGGGCTCGGCCGGTCGGTTCAGGTGGCGGAGCTGCTTGCGCCCGAAGAGCCGCGCGGCCACCGGACCAAGATTGGGCTGCGCATCGGTGGCGCTGCAGGCGCGCTGACGGCCGGGCTGTTTGCGCCGCATACCCGCGAGGTGGTGGCCATCTCGGAGTGTGAGGTGCAGGACGCGGCGGGCACGGCGTTCGCACTGCGGCTTGTGGCGCTGGCGTCGAAGCTGGGGGTTCCGCCTTTCGAGGAGGAGAGCGGTCGCGGTCTGCTGCGGGCCGTCGTGGTGCGGGTTGGTCACGGCACCGGTGAACTGCAGGTGACCTGGGTGCTGTCTGCGCGGTCGCAGCAGTTTGAGCCTGCGCTGACGGCGGCGGCGCTGGAGGCCGGGGCGGTGTCTGTCGCGCTGAACTTTCATGCGGAGGATGGCAAGCAGCTTGCGGGTTCCCGGCTGGTTCACGCGGGCGGCGCTGCTCGCATCCGGGCGGAGGTCTGCGGGCAGTCCTATCTGGTGTCTGCGGGGGCGTTTTTTCAGACCTCGAAGTTCGGCGCAGAGGCGCTGTCGAAGCAGGTTCGGGCGTGGGCCGGGAGCGCGCCGCAGGGCAGGTTGCTCGACCTCTATTCGGGCCTCGGCTTCTTTGGGTTGCCGCTGGCGTCGCGCTTTCGCGAGGTGGTTGCGATGGAGGAGAGCCACGCTGCGACGGAGGATGGGATCGCCAGCGCGGCCGGATCGGGCGTGCGGAACATCTCGTTTCGCGAGGGCCGCGTGGAGTCGTCACTGCGCGCCTTCCTGCGGAGCGGCGAACAGGCGACAACGGTCATCGCCGACCCGCCGCGGAGCGGGCTGTCGGCCGAGGTCGCTGAGATGCTGACGCGTGAACTTGCGCCGGAGCGGCTCATCTATGTTTCGTGTGATCTCGACGCGCTGGCGCGGGATGTTGCCGTGCTGACGCAGGGCGGGATGCAGTTGGAAGAGGTGCAGCCCGTGGAGATGTTCCCGATGACAAAGCATGTGGAGACGGTGGCGCTCTTTCGACCCAACCCTGTGCTGGCGATGGCGCGGCGGATGGGCGGTCGGCGGTGAGCGCGGAGGTCCCCTACGGGCTTACAGCGGCTGCGGCTGGCGCGACGATCGCGGTCTCCGTCGCGTTGGTTACCATCGCGCACCGACAGGGCAGTGGTTACCCGCAGGCCTTCCGGCTGATGCGCGGTGCGGTGTCGCTGGTGCTCACCCTGCTCGGCTTCTTCGCCCTGTTTCACTGGTGGGGCATTGCGCCGGATGGCTACGTGACGCGCGAGGTAGACCCGTTCGCCATGGCGCTGTCGGGCATCCCGATGGGTCACTTTGCGGGCGACCTGTTGCTGATGATCTTCGCTTCGCGGCGTGGGCTTGATTCCACCCGCAAAGACCTTGTGGCGCACCACATCACCGGGATGCTGGCGACGGCGCTGGTGCTCTTCTGCCCCATCGCAGCGCCGCTGTTTCTCATCATGTTCACCACCGAGATGATGCCGATGACGACCGGCGTCGTCTCGTGGGCCGAGTTGGCGGGCAGCGCGGTCTGGGTGCGGCGGGGCATGTGGGCGCGGCTCGCCACGCTGGTGCTGTGGCGTGCGCCTTTCTGGAGCTGGAGCTCCTACCTTGTTGTCAGCAACCTGGTGGCTGCGGACTGCACGCCCGACCAGCGGGTTGTGTTTGCCTGGAGCGGGAGCTTTCTGGCGGTCGCCTTCGTGCTGGACTCCATCTGGATTCGCAAGTGTCTGAAGACGCTTCGGCGCTAGGGTTCACCGCAGGGGTCTAGCCCCAGATGACCTTCTTCTTGGAGGCATACCAGGCGTCGAGCTGCGGCTTGTAGTGGGCCTCGATGGTCGAGCGCTTGATCTTGAGCGTGGGGGTGAGGAAGCCGTTCTCGACGAGCCAGCGCTCCGAGACGATGGCGACGAAGCCGAGCTGCTCCCAATCCTCGAGCTGGCTGTTCACCTGCTTGAGCAGCGCGGCGAAGTGAGGCTCATACTCGGCGCGGCCCTCGGCGGTCTTGAGCTTTTCGACAAGCGACTCTGCGACCTGAATGAGGGCGTGCGCGTCGGAGTAGCCTGAGCCAGCGACACAGGAGAGCTCGATGTTGTTGTCGGCGTTGATGAGGTTCTCGATCGGCGCAGGGGCGACATATTTGCCCTTGCTGGTCTTGAAGAGCTCCTTGACGCGACCGGTGATCTTGAGGCGGCCCTGATCGTCGAGTTCTCCGCGGTCGCCGGTCTTGAGGAAGCCGTCTTCGGTGAAGCTCTCGGCCGACATCTCGGGCTCCTTGTAGTAGCCGAGCATGCTGCCGGGGCTGTGCACGAGGATTTCGCCTTCGGGGGAGATGCGGCAGCGGACGCCAGGCGAGGCATTGCCAACGTAGCCGACGCGGGTCTTGCCGGGCACAGAGATGTGCGAGGCGCAGAAGTTCTCACTCATGCCGTAGCCTTCGAGGAGCTCGAGGCCCAGGCTGCGGTACCAGCTGATCAGGACGGGCGGGATGGGCGCCGAGCCGCTCGCGGCGATGCGGACATGCTCGAGGCCGAGGCCGGTGAGCACCTTCTTGGCTACAATCTTGCCGATGATGGGGAGCTTGAGGAGGAAGTCGAGCTTCTTCTGTGGCTGCTTGGCGAAGACGCCGAGCTGGAACTTGAGCCAGAGGCGGGGGACCGAGATGAAGACGGTCGGTCGGGCCCGTTTGATGTCTTCGATGAAGGTCTGGAGGGAGTCGGCAAAGTAGATCTGGAAGCCCGAGATGAAGGAGGTGGCCTCGACGACCGCACGCTCAAAGGCGTGGGCGAGCGGGAGGTAGCTCAGGATGCGCTCCTCGGAGCCGAGCTTGATGACCTCGACGAAGGTCTCGGCGCCGAGCGCGATGGTGCGGAAGGAGTGCATGACACCCTTCGGTTGGCCGGTGGAGCCGGAGGTGTAGATGATGATGGAGAGTTCGTCGGCACCACGGACCGGCTCACCGGCGAGGGGCTCGGTGCGCGCCGTGATGGCGTCCCACGATTCGCCCGGCGAGGTGGGTGCGAGGGGGAAGACGATGCGGGGGAGGTCGGCGGGCGTGCCGGCATCGACGTCGGCCATGCTGTCGAGCTTGCCGATGAAGATGAGCTTGGCCTCGCTGTGTGCGAGGATGAACTTGATGTTCTCGGCATTGAAGGTGGGGAAGAGTGCGACCGAGGTGTAACCGGCCATCCAGATCGCCAGCTCGGCGATGATGAAGTGGGCGCAGTTCTTGGTGATCATCGCGATGCAGGAGCCGGCCGGGTAGCCGAGCGACTGGAGGTGTGCCGCCATGCGACGGGCCTCCTCGGAGACCTGCGCCCACGTGTAGTCCGTTACCTGTCCGCCTCCGATGGGCTGCGTGAGATAGACCCGGTTGGGGTGCTGGCGGACGCGGGCGTGGAACTGCTGGAGGAGCAGGCGATGGTCGACGGACTGGGTCATGCGTTGTGCCGTGGGCGAGGGACCGCGCTGGGTCGTTTGCTGGAATCGATGCCGCAGTTTAGGCCGCGGCGGAGGGATGGGCAAGCAGCGCGGGCGTCTCGCTGTGTCGAGCGCGCGGTCAGTCGTTGTCGGGGGCCACAGGTGGGTCGGCGGGCGCGAAGACCTCGTGCATGCGTCGGCCGAGCTCTTTGGGTCCGAAGACGATGAGCTTGGAGCGGGCCCGGGTGAGCGAGACGTTGATGCGGCGCTCGTCGAAGACGAAGTCGGACCAGGTGTTGCGGACGAGGCTGAAGAGGATGGCCTCTTTCTCGCGGCCCTGGAACTTGTCGGTGGTGTCGACCTCGATGAGGGCGGCCTCTTCGCCGAGCTCTGCGACGAGCGCGTTGCGGATGGCGGTGCACTGGTTTCGGAAGGGGGTGACGATGCCGAGCCAGGCGTCGCGGGGGACCTCCTCGGTGCGGTGTTGCCAGAGGCGCCAGAGTGCTGCAGCGGTACGGGCGACCTCGGCGGCCTGTTGCGGGCAGGAGCGGGCCTTGGGCTTGCCTGGGTCGTCGACCCAGACGAGGGGGCGCTCGGGGTCGAGGCGTCTGCGGAGCTCGGGGTCGAGCGCTGCGAGGGCCTCGGCCGGGATGGGGAGGTTGCGTTCTGCGACGTTGGCGTCGGGCTGCAGGAGGCCGCTGTAGAAGGAGCGGCTGGGGAAGGCCTGAATGGCATTGTTCATGCGGTACTGCGTACGCAGCATGACGGATGGGACGCGGCCTGCGAGGCGTGCGAAGAGGGAGCGGTCGAGGCCTGCGACGCCGAT
>CAIWGR010000459.1 GCA_903912275.1 uncultured delta proteobacterium | reverse complement strand
TCTGCGGCCGGAGCGCCCGAGCTGCTCGAGGCGCTCGAACTTGCACGCTACTGGACGGAGCAGGAGCGGGAGCAGCTTGCGCGGCTCCGGACGGAGCTCTCGATCCCGCTCTTCGACACCCCCTTTGTCTTCTCGAAGGCCAGCGATCGCGACCTGGTCGAACAGGTTGCCGGCCGGCTGATGGAGCAGGCATGAGCGAGCGGCACATCAGCGATCGTGTGCTCGCCGAGGCGAAGCTGCTCATCTGCGTGGGCACGGGCGGCGTCGGAAAGACAACCACCTCTGCGGCGCTGGCGTTGCGCGCTGCTGCGCTCGGCCGCCGCACGCTGGTGCTCACCATCGACCCGGCCAAACGGCTCGCGAACGCCATGGGCCTCGAGTCGCTCGGCAACGAGGCGCGCCCTGTGGAGCTCGGAAGTCTGGCGGCGCGCGGCGGGTCGTTGGCAGCGATGATGCTCGACGCGCAGCGGACCTTCGATGAACTCATCATCCGCACCGCCGGGGTGCATGCGGAGCGCATCCTCAAGAACCGCATCTACCGCATCATGGTGGACCAGTTCGCGGGCACGCAGGAGTACATGTCGCTCGAGCGGCTCTACGACCTCTACGAGCGCGGAGGTTACGACCTCATCGTCCTCGATACGCCGCCCTCCAAGAATACGCTCGACTTCTTCGATGCGCCGCGGAAGACGGCCGGCCTCTTCGACGAGCAGGTGATGCGCTGGTTCGTGCCCAACAGTGGGAGCGAGTCGGGCTTCTTCCAAAAACTCTTCAATCCGGGCGCGGCGGTACTGAAGCTCCTGTCGACCATTGGCGGCGACAAGTTCGTGGCCGAGCTAGGCGAGTTTTTCGAGGCGCTTCGGGTGGTGCGTGCGGAGTTCAAGGTTCGCGGTGATCGCGTGCACGAGATCCTCCGCGACGGGCGTACCCACTATGTGGTGGTGGCGTCGCCCGATCCCCGTCGCGTGGATGAGGCCTGCTATGTGTGGGATCGGCTGGCGGGCACGCGGATGCAGATCTGGATGATGGTCCTGAACCGGAGCCACGATCAGTTTGGCGCCGACGGTGCGGCGGTGCTGGCGCGGCCGGAGGTGGCCGCGTCGCTTGGACCGGAGCGGCTGGCGCATGTGAGCCGTGCCTACGGTGCGCTGGCGTCGCTGGGGTTGCGTGATCGGGCCGGCATCGACCTGCTCATGTCGAAGGCCGGCAAGACGCCCGTGCTGACGGTGCCCGCGAAGGGTCGCGACATCCACACGCTGGATGAGCTGCTCTCCATGACGGACCACCTCTTCGGCCCGCTCGCGCCGACCTGACCGGTTCCAGCTTTCCTCGGCAATCTGAGGGCGCTGTCGAATAGTCGCGGTTGCGCGTCGTCGTGGGAGGCATCGGCGGCTGATTTGTTGCCATTGCGGGCGGCGCGTGGCATCGTCTCGCAGGTCGAATTTCATACAGGAGCAGTGATGACTGGAACGCGTTTTGGATGGTTCTCGCTGGTGGCTGGCCTCGTCCTGTTGGGTGCGACCGCCTGTAACCCGAAGGCTGATAGCGGCACCAATGTGATGCCCGGTGTCGGGATTCGTGACTACTTCACGCTGCGCGCGCTGCAGGATGGCTCGGTTAACACCCGCGACCTCGCGCCGACGCCCCGACCCCGCGAAGCCATCACCTCGGACGACTACTTCGGCATCAAGCTCGAACATGTCTACGCAGGTAACATGCTTGGGCGCAGCGTCGGCAACCTCGCCATCATCGCGCAGATCGGTGGCATCATCCCGGACGGTCAGTCATGCGAGGAGCTGACCGATGTGGAGGCCAAGCTGGGCTTCAAGCCGTCGGCACAGCAGATCTCCTCGCGGCACGCGTCGCAGGAGTGCCAGTTCAAGTCGGTGGTGCAGGTGAATCCTGTCTTCCGAGACGCGCACGCCACCTTCGACAGCGCCTTCATCACGCCCCCCTTCCGCACAGGCAACGACCCGCTCCGCCTGCAGTTCACCATCGCGCAGCTCAACGATGCTGCGCTGGCGAAGAAGATTGTGGACTGGTCGAAGAAGCGGCTCGAAGAGGCGCAGTCGGCCGATGTCTTCAAGGTCAACGAGCTCCAGAAGGAGATGATCAACATCGGCTTCACCGCCGTGAACTACCTGCTCGATTATGCGGCCGAGCCGACCTACGTCTTCGAGATGACCACCGACTTCGTCCCCGTGGAGACGGTCGAGGGCGGGCAGCCGCAGAGCCTCCTCATGGGTGGCAACTTCGTGCTCGTCGGCATGACAGACAACCCCCGCGTTCCGGGTGGCGCGCTCGCGGCCAAGGGCAAGCTGATCTACAAGTCGGGTCGCCTCTACTGGAAGGATACGCAAGATGAGTACCGCGAGTCGCCCTATGTGGTCTTCAACGTGGTCCGCTTCAGCCGCTACCCGACCAATCTGCCTGTGAACCTCGCCCGCGTGCAGCGGCAGGTGCGTCGCGGCGAGAGCCCCGACGACATCGTTCGCGGCGCAAAGTCCACCGTGCTCGACCTTCAGGATGCCCGCATGCTGAACGAGACCGAGGGCACCATGATGCTCGACACCTTTGACTGGTATGCCCGCGCGACCCGCCTCGCCTCCCAGTTCGACGGCTCTGGCACTGTGCAGGCTGCCTCGCCCATGCTGCAGGGTCTTGCCCAGGTCAACGCACCTGCCGCGGCCAGCCTCGCGGGTCTCGAGGAGCTGAACGATACCTCCAAGTTGGTGACGCGGCTGCAGGATCGGCTCTTTGCGAACTACGGTCAGACGCCCGGCTTCCGTCAGGATGAGTGCATCACCATCCGAAGCATGACCCAGGCGTTGGCGGAGGGTTACAAGGACCGCCGTCCCAGCCTGAAGACCGCCTTCGAGAACCTCCAGATCCGTCGCGCTGCGCTGCAGCGCCAGGCCTCTCGCACCGCCGCGCAGAATGCTGAGCTTGATGCCATGATTCAGCTCGAGCCGACCCTGCAAGAGATGGTCACCAAGCTGCCCGAGGTGCTCCCCGAGCCTGCCTGCCCGCAGCTGCGCCAGGCCTACACCGTCGACTGACCCGCAGGCCGCCATGCGGCCCCTCCGCGAGATCACATGACCGCTTCGCACCGCCAGAGGCATGCTGTTCGCGCCTCGCTCGCCTTCGCGGGCGCCGGCGCGCTTGGCACCTTCCTTTCGGGCGCCGCGAAGCAGCTCCTCATCGCACTGCGGAACCACAACCGGGCCGTGTGGGAGGGGGCAGCCGACAGCGACCCGCGCTACCTCGGACCGCACTGGGGACGTATCACCGTCGATAGCATCGGAGGTGCCTCGGCCGGCGCCATCTGCGGTGCCCAGATCGTGAAGGCGCTCTTCGACCCGCGCTACCTTGGCGAGGGGCTCGACGACGATGCTCCTGGCACCATCACCGGAGACTGGATCAACGAGGGAGACTTCGTGGTGCTCGCTGGTGAGGGGACCGCTGCCGCCCGAACCGCCCACATGGATGCGCCCGGCTGGTCGCTCCTCTCCGGTGCGCGTCTGCACGAACTTGTGGAGAAGCTGCTCAGCGGCGGGGCAACCGCGGCCGAGCCCGACGGGCTGGTGGAGGAGAGCGGCATCATCGCCTTTGGCGTCACGCTCACCGATCTCTTCGGCGTGCATGCTCACGCCGATTTCGACGCTGACCGGGTGCTCGGACACCCCGACTTCGGACAGGCCGTTGTCATGCCGCGCCAAGGCTCGACGGCGCACGGGCCGCGCCTGGTTCGCGACCTCGGCGGGCGCAACCACGCAGAGGTCCGCAAGTTCCTCTTTGCCCGCGACGAGGCCTCACGTGCGGTAGCCGCACGCTTCCTTGCCGATACGGGGCGGAGCGATGTCGCCGAGGCGCTGGTCTGGCAGGCGTCGGAGGCGGCAAAGGTGGCCGCGGTCTGCGCTGCCTCCGCGGCGCTCCCCTTCGCGATTGGCCCTGTCGCCATCGACGACGCGCGCGGCGAGCGGCGACTCTACATCGACGGCGGCGTACTCAACAACAAGCCGGTTGCGCCCGCGCTCCGGCTGGGCCGGTGGCAGGATGCGATTCGCCTTCAGCTCCAGCAGCGTGAGCCGGATGGGACCTTCTCCGCGGCCACCGTCGGAGCGGCGCTGAACTATGAGCGGGCCGTCTTCTTTGTAGACGCCTTCCCGGACCAGACGCCGGCTCGGGCCCGCCACGGAGAGGGCGGGTCAGCGCCCGCAGTCGACCCAGTGCGGTTCGCCGAGGCGCTGCTGAAGGCGCCGAAGGCGCGGGTGCCAACACTGACGCGGCCGGCGATCGCGGTTGGCTCGAGAACGGTGCAACTTCAGTCCATCATCGCCGGCCTGACGGAGGCGCCGGTTGCGGAGGTCCGCGGCCAGACGCGCGAGCAGCAGATGGAGGCCTCGCTCCACCATCCTACCGCGGCGTCGCGCCTCTTCTTCGACTCCCTGATGAACAGCGTCCGAGCGCAGGACATGCGCGAAATCGCCAAGCGCAACAACCTCGTCGCGGCGCGGGCTCGGTTCATCACCGACCGCTGCGAGCGTCCGCCCGTGCATCACGAGGCCTTCCGTGTCGACACGCTTGCCGCCGCGCAGGCCTACGCATCTGTGCTTGGAATTGCCGCGGCGGCGGCGCTTACGGAGGAGCAGAAGTTGGCCGTGGCGGAGCGGGTCTGGGAGTCGGACCAGGTCTCGGGACTCGGCGGCCGGCGCATGGTCTCACTCGTCCCGGTCTTCTCGCCGGATGAGCGCTACGACCTCTTCGCGGGCGACCGCATCTACGCCGTTGGCGGGCTGCTCTCACTGCAGGCGCGGATGCACGACGCTGGCATCGGTAGGCAGGTCGCGCATGCGGTCACCGAGGCGCTCAGCGGCAAGGTTGTGCCCTTCGATGCACTTGGAATTCGCAAGGCGGAAGAGAGCCAGCGACCCCAAGATGCCGATCTGCTCATGCGGCGCATCCGCGCGAGCGGGAGCGCACTGGTCGACAGCTTCTTTGAGCGTCACCCCATCGTCGCCTGGTTCGCCAAACTGCCGATCTACCTCGAGCCCATCATGCGCATCGCCAAGCGGTCGCTCGACAGCCAGGTCTCTGCACCGCGGCTGCCTCCGGACGAGTCGTAGCAGCCGGTCTCAGCGGTCGGTCAGCACCGACATGCAGACCAGCCGTAACGGCGCAGGTTGCCACTCGAGCCGGCACCAGACACGGTAGCTCCGCCCAGTGTGACGGGCATGAACGTTGTAGAGCGCGGTGATGTGGAGGTCTTGCGCTGCTGCGGCGTCGAAGATCTGGCCGATGCGGTCGGTAGGATAGAGGAGCCACAGGTGTCCGCCAGCCGCGAGGTGCGACGCGGCCACGCGGACAAAGTCCTCGAGGTCACCATGATGGCTGTGTGTGGCGTCGCGAACGGTCTCATGTTTGGAGCGCATGCCCTCGCCAACGCGGAAGAAGGGCGGGTTGGCAACGATGAGGTCTGCGGTCGGAAGGTCGCAGCTGCGGAGGTCGTCTGAGACGATATGGGTAGGCGTTGAGAGGGCTGCGAGGTTGCGCTGCAGGTGTTCGACCATCTCGGTGTTGCGCTCGACCAGCCAGCAGTCGGCCCCTGTCGTCATGGCGCCGAGCAGGCCGAGGACGCCGCAACCTGCGCCGAGATCGATGAGGGTGGCTGGCGCGGGATGGGGCGCATCGAGGAGCAGGTCGGGCAGGAGCAGGTTCTCCGGTCCGAACCGATAGCCGGTGCGGGGCTGCGAGAGGGCGTTGGCCCGCTCCAGCCACCCGGCGACGCCGTCAGATTGGCTCAAAGCCGGCTGCCGAAGAAGTGCTCGTATTCGCGCTTGAGCGCAGCGCCGCACTTGGAGACGGAAGCCGCATCGCGGGCGATGCGGTGGGCCTTGGTGGGACGGCCGAGCGACTCGAAGAAGGGAGTCACTTCGCGCACCCGCTCGAGGAATGCTGTCATCTCGAGGCGTGTGACTGCCGCGACGCCCTGCATCTGCAGCGCCCGTTCGTAGAGCTTTGCAGCCTCTGCGGGAATCCGCGGCTGCAGCAGCCCGGCGATCTCCCAGAGCCGTGCGGCGGAGAAGGCCTTCGACTGTGCGCAGAGGGCAACCTCCTCATCGGGCCCCTCCTGCAACAGGATGGTCATGTAGGCATCCGGCGCCCGCAGTCGAAGCAGCTCTTTGGCGCGCGGGAGCAGCTCTGGGGCCTCATGCTCGAGCAGGCTGCGGAAGCCACGCCAGGGCGCACCATCCTGGCTCGCCTCCATGATGGCCACCTGCTGGTCCAGGGCCTCCTGCCACGCCTTCCGCGCCCAGGCCCGGTCGAAGATGAACTGCCGGATGGTCAACGGGTCTTCCCCGACGGTCGCCCGCAGCAGCCAGGCCGAGGCCTCGTCCGAGCGTCCCGCGCCATCGAGGATTTCGGCGGCGGTCAGGGCGCATGCGGCACAGCCGGAGCTCTCCTGGGCCAGCAGTTCGAGCGCCCCCTCCGTATCACCAAGTCGCGAACGGAGACGGGCGGCAAGGATGCGGAGGTCGCGGGGGCGCGTGGCCTGGGTCGAGTCGCGCTGCATGAGCGAGAGCAGCGACGAGACGTCGGGGTTGGTGCGCAGAAGTTCCCGCGCCGCCAGCCTCTCCAGCGCGACGATTGCTTCACGGTCCTCCAGCGAAGCGAGGGCGAGCGTCATGGGCGCGCGACGGCTCGCGGGCAGGCGTTCCCAGGCCTCAAGGAGCAGCTCCAACTCCTCCTTCGCTGCTGGGCGCCAGGCCGGCAGGTCGCTGATAAGTCGGTGCAAGAGCTGGTCGGTCACCTCGAGCAGCCGGCGGTCGCGAAGGGTGAGGCGCTCGGTTGCCACGCCAAGTGCCGACAGGGTCGACGCGGCTGTCAGCAGGCGTACCTGCGGCCTGCTTGCCCAGCTCGTGAGCGGGAGCCGGTCGAGTGCCTGCAGCAGCTCCTGTGACCGATCGCGGGGAAGCGACGTCTCGTTCGCCAGTCGGCCCCATTCCGCTGCCAAGACAGCCGCGGCATCCTTGGGGGAACTGCCTCCCATCGCCGTCTGCATCTCGGAGGCCATGCGCTGCGTCTACTTGCCGCCGCCCGAGGGCTGCGAAGTCGGCTGCGAGGTGGGCTGCGAAGTCGGCTGCGACGTGGGCTGCGAGGTCGGCTGAACGGTCGCGTCCTGGACAGACTTGATGCCCGGAACGACGCCCTGGCTCCGCCAGCCCGTGCCCGCCTTCACACAGCCGGTGAGCGAGATGCCGAGGAGGAGCATGGCGAGCAGGTGCTTGGTATTCATGGGGGCTCCTCCTTCGATGCGAAGTGGGGTTGGTTGCGGGAGGCTAGCGTTGGCTCCGCACCGCGGCAATCGCGATCAGTCTCGCCCTCCTGTGCGCCCCCTGCTAGGTGCTGCCGGCTGTGCACACCGGAGCAAACCATGCCGCTTCTGAACACCCATCTGGTTTCTGTCGCGCAACTTCGCCGAACCGACCTCGACCGCATCTTCGCTGTAGCCGATCGCTGCCTGCCCATCGCGCGGGGCGAAGAGACGAGCGACCTGCTGCGCGGCCGTTTGTTGGCCAACCTCTTCTTCGAGCCTAGCACCCGCACCCGCCTCTCCTTTGGCGCCGCCTTCATGCGGCTTGGCGGCGCTGTGGAGACAACCGTGGGCATGCAGTTCAGCTCCATGGCCAAGGGCGAGACGCTCGAAGACACCATCCGCGTCATCGACGGCTATGCCGACATCATGGTGCTACGCCATCCCGATGAAGGCTCTGCTGCCCGCGCGGCGGCCGTCTCGCAGCACCCCATCATCAATGGTGGAGACGGCCCGGGCGAGCACCCCACGCAGGCCCTGCTCGACCTCTATGCGATCGCCAAAGAGCGCGGCTCCGTCGACGGGGTGAAGGTCGCGCTCATCGGCGACCTCAAGCATGGACGTACCGTCCACTCGCTCTCTCGTCTGCTGGCCTGCTTTGAGGGCGTGGAGCTCATCCTCACCTCCCCGCCCAGCCTTGCCATGCCCGACAAGGTGCTGGCCGATCTCGATGCTGCCGGCCTCCGCTACCGGCTCGTCCCGACGCTCGCCGATGCGCTCGCCGCAGCCGATGTGGCCTATGTCACCCGCATTCAGGCGGAGCGGTTTGATGACCCCGTTGCTGCGGCCCGACTCATCTCGGGCTTCGTCGTGAATCTCGAACTGCTCGAATCCATCGGCCGCACCGACATCACCATCCTCCACCCGCTGCCGCGCTACAACGACCTATCGACCGATGTCGACCATCTGCCCGGTGCCGCCTACTTCCGGCAATCGCACCTTGGCGTTCCGGTCCGTATGGCGATCTTCTGCGAAATCCTGGGCAAAGAGCTTGCGTGATACGCCCAACAAGACGGGAGTCGGCGAGCCGCGCTTCCTGCTCGTGACCGGCAAGGGCGGTGTCGGAAAGAGCACCGTCGCGCTCGCGTTGGCCCGTCAAGCCTCGCGCCGCGGCCGGCGCGTGCTCCTCATGCAGTTGCACACCCAGGACCGGCTCGGACAGCTCTTCGGCCGCTCCGAGGTCGGCACCGACATTGTAGAGCTCGCCCCCTGCCTCTCTGCCGTCTCGGTCACCGCGCAGGAGGCCATGCAGGAGTACGGGACCATGATCCTCCGCTCCAAGCTGCTCTACCGCGCCGTCTTCGAGAACCAGACCGTCTCTCGCTTCCTCAAGGTCATCCCCGGCCTCCCCGAGCTCCTCATGCTCGGTAAGGCCTATCACCATGAGCGGGAGCTCGGGCCCGATGGCAAGCATCGCTGGGACCTCATCATCGTCGATGCACCCGCCACGGGCCACGGCCTCTACCTGCTCCGCATCCCAATCGTCATCACCTCCGCGCTCCGCGTCGGACACATGGTGGACGAAGCCAAGAACATGCTCGCGCTGCTGCGAAACCCCGACCGCTGCCGCATCGAACTCGTCACGCTCCCCGAAGAGATGCCCGTCTCCGAAACCATGGAGCTCGCGACCACCCTCACAGATGAACTCCAGCTCCCGCTCGGCCGCATCTTCGTCAATCAGGTGGTCGCCTCGGATCTCACCGAACACGAGCGGGCCGCGGTTGTCGCGGCACAGCGAACGGCCGTTGGTGCCGAGCGGTCGGTCCTGGGTGCGGCGCTGTTCCGGCATGAACGGGCAACCGCCCAGCATCGCCAGGTGGAGGAGCTCGCGGCCCGCTTCGGTGACCGGCTACGCCACTTCCCCCGCCTGCCAGTTCAGGCGCTCACGCTCGCCGATGTCGACCGCCTTGCCGACCTCATCGACCCGCCGGAGCAGCCCTGATGCAGACGCTTGCACAGCTGGTTGGCTCGGCCCGGATTCTTGTCTGCGTTGGACGCGGCGGCGTCGGAAAGACGACCATGAGCGCCCTCCTCGCCCGGCAGGCTGCCGCATCGGGGCGTCGCGCACTGGTCCTCACCATCGACCCGGCTCGGCGCCTCGCAGACGCCCTCGGCATCGCGGCGCTCACCGACGAGCCCGTGCGGCTCGACGACCCGACGCTGCCCGGCGAGATGTGGGCCGCCATGCTCAAGACCGACGAGGCCTTCGCGGCCATTCTCCGTAGCCGGATGCCCGACCCGGCAGAGCGGGCCTCGCTCGAGGCCAACCGCTTCTATCGCTTCTTCGCTACCAGCCTTGCCGGCGCGCATGAGCTCGCGGCGGCAGAGCGGCTCCACGAGCTCGCTACCTGCGGTCGCTACGACCTCGTCGTGCTCGACACGCCACCGGCGCTGCACGCCTCCGACTTCCTCGATGCCCCCAAGCGGTTTCACGATGCGCTCGACTCCGCCGCCTTCCACTGGCTCACTGGCGGCAAGAGCGGTGGCCGGCGTGGCATCCGCATCGGCATCGGCCTCGGTCTTGTGCAGAAGACCATCTCGCGCTTTACGGGCACCGAGTTCTTGACCGAACTGACCGAGTTCCTGAGCCAGATGTCGGCCCTCATGGAGGGCTTCAAGACGCGCGCCGCCGAGACCACCGCGCTCATCCGATCGGACCAGGCTCACTTTGTGCTCATCACCGCGCCCGCGAGCGATGCGCCCCAGAGTGTCTCTGAGTCGGCCGAGGCGATGCAGTCCCGCGGTTGCCGTGTCTCAGCCCTCATCGTCAACCGAATGATGCCGCCTGTCGCGCTGCCCGCCAACACCCGCGCGCTCACCGTGCTGCTTCAGGAGTCGGGGCTCTCCAAGGCCGCCGCTGCCGGCCTAAGCGACCGTCTCCGCGACTCCGCCTCCGAGGCCGCCCGTTTCGCCGAGGCCGATGAGGCGATGCTGCGCCAGCTCGAGCAACGCTGGGCCTCTACGCTCACGGTGGAGGCAGTCCGCGCCTTCCCCCAGGAGGTCTCCTCCCTCGCTGCGCTCGACGCCATTCGCAGCACCCTCTTCCCCGCGCCCGCACCATGATCACGAGGCCGGGAACAAATCGCCCCGCCTGCTGGTCAGTCTCTCTCATGAAGACCTCGTCGCGACAGACCTCGACCCTGCTGTGTGGCATCTCGCTCGCGCTGCTCGCTGCTGCCTGCGCCGGCCCCCAGCGCCCCGCAGACGGTGAAACACCGGTGCAAGAGCTTGTCATGGACGAGACCCTCATCGAGGGCTCATCGAAGGGCGATGGCGGCGGTCACATCTATGAGCTCCCCGACCTCTTCAAAGAGGCCAACGATTATCTCATCGCCGATGACTTCAAGAACGCCATCCGGCTCTACAAGGTCATCCTCAAAAACTTCTCAGAACCCGAGTACAGGCGCGTCACAACCTACAACCTCGCCCTCTCCTATGAGGGGGCAGGGCAGTGGGCAGAGGCCGTCGCCCGCTATCGCGAAGTCATCGAACTCTCACCGGCCTCCGAAGACGGACGCTTCGCCCTCCAGCGGCTCGGCCTCTGCCTCTGGGAGCTCGGCGACTACGAGGGCATCAAGCCTGTCGTGGCCCGCCAGTTGGAGCGGTCCGATCTCACCCTCATGGAGGAGATCGACGCAGAGTTGCTCCTCGGCAACGCGCTGCTCGAACTCCGCGACTGGAACAGCGCCGAACGCTCCTTCTTACAGGTGATCCACCTGAACGAACGCGGCCTCCGCGCATGGGACCCCGACAAGTCGGCCCCCGGCCGCCGCCCCTACGAACCCACCTCGACACCGCTCGCGCGGGCTCACTTCGGGCGCGGCCGCATCTTCCACGAGACCTTCTCGACCATTCGATTGGTGCTGCCAAAGGATGCCATCCGCAAGGCGCTCCTCGACAAGACCCGCCTCTTCGAACAGGCGCAGGAGGCCTACCTCTCCGCCGTCCGGACGGGCGACCCCGAGTGGGCCACCGCGGGAGGCTTCATGGTGGCGCAACTCTTCGAGGACTTCTACCTCGACGTGTTGGCCTCCGAGGTACCGCGCGACTTCAACGAACTCGAACTCGAGGTCTACTTCGAGGAGCTCCGGGCCTTTATTGCCCCTGCGATCGGCAAAGCGCGGCGGCTCTACGAGCTCAACCTGGGCATGGCCCAGCGGCTCGGCTCCCGCGGCGCTTGGGTCGATGAGACCATCGCCGCCATTGAGCGGATGCGGGCCTACATTGACCGCAAGGAGGGCTGGCTGCAGGAGCAGACGCTCATCGTAGAGCAACGCCATCCCCACTCGGCCCGCTTCTCCGATCAGATGCAGTTCCGAAGCGACCACGCGGGACGCTAGGGGCAAAAACGAAGAAACCCGCAACCTGTAGGTCGCGGGTCCGTCGGAGCGCGCCGGAGCGCGTCGGAGCCTAGTGCTGGCCGGAACCCGAGCCGGCCGCATGAGCTGCAGCAGAGCCTTCGCCTGAACCGGCAGCGGGGGCTGCAACAGCGGCGTGGGCCGAACCAGAACCTTCTGCAGCACCGGCAACAGCCTTGTGCTCCGCCTTGCCGCTCTCGTGACCGCCGCCATGTTCGGCCGCGGGCGGGTTGGCGATCTCGTTGAGCGTCGACAGCTCGTGCTGCCGGTAGAGGGTGCCCTCCTCGGGAAGGATGAGGCCACGCGACAGCTCGTCCATCATGGTGACGGAGAAGAACAGAAGCATGGCGAGCACCGAGACGGCGAGCACGATGATATTGAGCTTCTCGTCCCAGATGAGGTGCATGAATACCCCGCCAACCAGCGTCGCCTTGCAGCAGGCAACGAGCATCGCCACGCCGAAGGAGAGAGAAGGCGGAAGGCCGGCAAACGAGACGGCGTAGGTGAGGCCGGTGAGCACCAGGAGCGCGCCGAAAACGCCGTAGTATACGGGCAGCGGCAGCACATGGGGTTCGTGGTGAGATTCGTGGGCGTGGTTCGCCATGACGACAGCTCCTAGCGGCAGGTCGGCGCTTAGCGCACGAGGTAGAGAAGGGGGAAGAGGAAGATCCAGACCAGGTCGACAAGGTGCCAGTAGAGGCCCACGTTCTCGACCGGGATGTAGTAGGTCGAGTCGAAGTCGCCGCGGATGGCCCGCTTCAGGATCCAGAAGAGCACGCCGATGCCCGCCACAACATGGATGCCGTGCAGGCCGGTCATGGTGAAGTAGACCGTAAAGAAGAGCTCAGGACGGCCCGGGATGAACTCGTGGCCGTGATAGGCCGCGCCGGGGAGCAGACCATGCTCAAACTTGGCGCTGTACTCGAAGTACTTCACTACGAGGAAGATGAAGGCGCAGACGATGGTCTGGATGAGGTTGATGACCAACCCCTTCTTGTCGCTGAGCTGCGCCGAGCGCACCGCAAGTGCCATCGTGAGCGAGCTGTAGAGCAGGACGACGGTGTTGATACCACCCATCGTCTTGTTCAAATGCTCGGCCGAGTGCAGCCAGGTGTCTGGGTAGAGCGCGCGGAATACAAAGTAGGCCATAAAGAGGCCGCTGAAGAACAGCACCTCCTGACCGAGGAAGAGCCACATGCCGAACTTCGCCGATGAGGCCTGCTGGGCCATCGTGAGGAAGTGGTGCTGGTGGAACTTGTGGTGCGCCTGTCCGTTGGCGTCGTCGTGGGCGTGGGTCGCCGAACTCATGGGTAGCTCCAGAGAATGCCGGGCTTGCGAAAGAAGGAGATGTCGGAGGGACTAGTGACCGTTGCCGGTGCGGGCGGCGCGGACTTCGGGGAAGTCGTAGGGGCCGGACGTGACAACGGGGATGGACTCGAAGTTGTGCTCGATGGGCGGCGTGGCCGTCTCCCACTCAAGCGAGACACCCCGCCAACGCTCGGGCGCAACGCCCTTGTTGCGGAGCGACGCGAGCAGATTGAAGAGCGCCGTGAAGAGGCCAATGGCCAGGATGTAGGAGCCAAACGTCGAGATAACGTGGCCCGTGTGGTACTGCGGAAGGTAGGACCAGTAGCGGCGGGGCATGCCCTGCGAACCGAAGATGAACTGCGTGAAGAAGGTCACGTTGAAGCCGATGAAGACGATGATCGCCGCGATGACGCCAATCTTCTCGTTGTAGTTCTTGCCCGTGAACTTGTGCCACCAGTGGTGCACGCCGCCGATGAAGGCAATGACGGTGCCGCCCATCATGACGTAGTGGAAGTGGGCGATGACGAAGTAGGTGTCCGTCAGGTGAACGTCGACCGAGAGCGTGCCGAGGAAGAGACCCGTGAGGCCACCGATCGAGAAGAGGAACAGGAAGGAAAGCGCGTAGACCATCGGGGTCGTGTAGGAGATGGAGCCCCGGTAGAGCGTCGCGATCCACGAGAAGACCTTGATGGCGGTCGGAACGGCAACCGCGAAGGTCAGGAAGGAGAAGATAGAGCCGGCGAGCGCAGACTGGCTCGAGACGAAAAGGTGGTGGCCCCATACCAAGAAGCCGATGAAGGCGATGGCGACCGACGAGACGGCGATCGGCTTGTAGCCGAAGATGCCCTTGCGGCTGTGAACGGTGATGAGTTCGCTGATCATGCCGAAGCCCGGAACGATCATGATGTAGACGGCGGGGTGGGAGTAGAACCAGAAGAAGTGCTGGAACAGGACCGGGTCGCCGCCATAGACGGGGTCGAAGATACCGATGTGGATGGTGCGCTCAAGCACCAGCAGCCCCAAGGTGATGGCGAGCACCGGCGTCGCCAAGACCTGCATCAGCGCTGTGGCGTAGATCGCCCAAACGAAGAGCGGTAGACGGTCCCAAGTGAGGCCGGGCGCCCGCATCTTGTGGATGGTCACAAGGAAGTTGATGCCGGTGAAGATGGAGGAGAAGCCGAGGATGAAGGCGCCAAGGAGCGCCGTCGTCGCAGAGCTGCCGGTCTTGATCGAGTAGGGGGTGTAGAAGGTCCAGCCCGTATCAACGCCGCCAGCTACCAGCGTGTAGATAAAGAAGGCCGCGCCCAGCACATAGACCCAGAAACTCGCGAGGTTGAGCTTCGGGAAAGCAACATCCTTCGCGCCCAGCATCAGCGGAAGCACGAAGTTACCCAGCGATGCGGGGATGGACGGGATGATAACCAAGAAGACCATCACCG